>CAMPKM010000182.1 GCA_946887155.1 uncultured Gemmatimonadota bacterium | reverse complement strand
GTACTGCGGGGCGATCCATCTGGTCAATACAGCGGGCTCCTTCGGGGCAAGGAACGCGGAAAACACGGGTCTACGGGTGGCCACGGATACTTCGGGGGGGAATATTCACACAACCTCTCTTCCCCACCGACATGCGGAAGTTCTTCCCGCTCATCCTTGGATTCCTGGTCGCGGCGGCGGCGGAACCGCTGCACTCGCAGTCGCCGTCAGCGGTCGCGTCGTGGACGGCGCAGCACCAGCGTGAAATCGTCGACGAGTTCAGTTCCCTGCTCGCGATTCCCAACGTCTCGCGCAACGACGCCGACATGCGGCGCAACGCCGAAACGTTGCGCGAGATGTTCCAGAAGCGAGGGTTCACGGTCGAACTCCAGAGTGTCACCAGCGGCGCGCCGGTGATTCTCGCCTCGCTCGACGTGTCCTCGCCGAGCGGGACGCTGACGCTATACGCCCCACACGATGGCCAGCCGGTCGACTCGACCGAGTGGACGAAGTGCGGTCCGTTCGCGCCATGCGTGATGACACCCGCGGGCAAGGTCGACGCCAGCGTGAGAACGTTCGATCCCGAGGCACGCATCTACGCGCGATCGGCATCGGACGACAAGGGACCGATCATGGCGCTCCTCGCCGCGGTCGACGCATTGAAGGCCAGTGGCCAGGCTCCGACCTGGAACCTTCGTGTGGTGCTCGATGGCCCGGAGGAAGCCGGCTCGGGCAACTTCCGCCGCTTCGTGACGACCGACGGCGACAAGGTGAAGGCAGACCTCGCGGTCACGCTCGACGGACCGCGCCACCCGAGCGGCCGGCCCACGATGTACTACGGCGTGCGTGGCGGCGCCGGCGTGACCGTCACCGTCTTCACGTCGCGCAACGACCTGCACAGCGGCAACTACGGCAACTGGGCGCCCGACCCGTCCATCCAACTGGGCAAGTTGTTAGGCAGCATGAAGGATGCATCGGGCAAAGTGGTCATCGAGGGCTTCTACGACGACGTCACGCCGCTCACGCCAACGGAGCTGCGAGCGCTGGCCGACGCGCCGAATGTCGAGGCGGGGCTGTTGAAGGAGTTCGGCGTGGCCCGTCCCGAGCGACCGGACACCCGACTCGAACAGAAATTGAACGAGCCGACGCTCAACGTCCTGCAGATGGAAGCCGGCGGCGGCTTCAGCGTGCCCGGACGAACGGCGATTCCAGCCTTCGCCACGGCTCGCATCGCCATGCGTCTCGTGCACGGACTCGACCCGGCCAAAATGAACGAGCGCGTGATCGCCCATATCCGCCAGCAGGGCTACTTCGTCGTGCTCAATCGCGACCCGACCGACGAGGAACGGCTGGCGCACCCGCTGCTGGCGCAGGTGAACGCGAGAGGCGGAAGCCGGGCCACGCGCGTATCGATGGATGAACCGCTGGCGCAGGCCGTGGCGGCGGCGCTCACCCGGGGCACCGCGACGCCCGTCCAGCTCCCCACGTTAGGCGGCAGCATGCCGTTCGGCCAGTTCAGCGAGGGACTGAAGCTGCCCACGGTCGGCATCTCCCTCGTGAACCACGACAACAACCAGCACGGATTCGACGAGAACCTGCGCCTGCGAAACCTGTTCGAGAGCATCGACTTGCTGGCGTCCGTCATCACGATGCCACGTCCCTCACGCGTGCAGGATCTGCCGTGACCAGCGAAACGACCGAGCAGGCGGCCGGCGAGCCGGCGGAAACACCGCGCGGCCCGGAGATTATTCCGGTGCCGAGGACCGTCGAGGAGACGGGCATCCGCCGGCGCCTGCTCGAGGACCTCACGCTCAAGACACTGCACCTGAGCGGCGAACTGTCGTTGCGCGAGTTGTCGGAACGCCTCCACATCAGCCTGAAGATTGTCGACGAGATCTTCGGCCGGCTGCGGAAAGAAGGACTCTGCCAGGTCACCGGTATGGCGGGCGGCGTCCACCGGATCGTGACGACGTCCGAGGGCCGGGAGCGCGCCATCGACATCATGTCCGGGTCGCACTATGCGGGCCCGGTACCGGTCTCTCTCCCGGATTACGTCGCGCGCGTGAAGGCACAGAGCGTGCGGAAGCTCACGGTGGACCCGAAGGCCGTGAGGAGCGCGTACGAGCACCTGGTGCTCAACGATGAAACGCTCACACAGATCGGAACGGCACTGGCATCGGGTCGCGCAATCTTTCTCTATGGACCGCCCGGCACGGGAAAGACCACGATCGCCGACAGCATGTCCCGGATGTTCGCCGACTCGACGATCTGGGTGCCGTACGCGGTCGAAGCCGACGGTCAGATCATCGAAGTGTTCGATCCCGGCGTGCATCATGCCGTCGAGCAGCCGGACCCCCACTTTCACGACGCTCGCTGGGTCCGGTGCAAGCGCCCGCGCATGATGGTGGGCGGCGAGCTCACGATCGACATGCTCGACCTGCAGCAGAATCCGACGTCCAAGTACTACACGGCGCCGGTGCAGATGAAGGCGAGCAATGGCCTGCTGATCATCGACGACTTCGGCCGCCAGCGGGTCCGGCCTGACGAGCTGCTCAACCGCTGGGTGGTGCCGCTCGACCGCGGCATCGACTTCCTGACGATGGCGGGGGGCCGGAAGCTCGAGATTCCGTTCGACGTGCTGGTCGTCTTCGCGACCAACCTCGACCCCGCGACGCTGGTCGATGAAGCCTTCCTGCGCCGGATCCAGACGAAGATCCGTCTCGAGTCCATCACGCGGGACGATTTCCACGAGATCAGCCGTCGGGTCTGCGCCGGTCTCGAGCTCGAGTACCAGGAACCGGCGATCAACCGGTTGCTGGACACGATCACCAACGAGATGGGACAGGAGCTGCGCGCCTGCTACCCGCGCGACATCATCCAGCAGGTGTGCTGGACGGCGCGCTACGAGCAGCGGAAGCCGGCGCTCGACGACTCGTCGCTGGACCTGGCCTGCCGTTCGTACTTCGTTTCCCGTTAGGTGGAGGTCTTGCTCCGGGCTCCCGCTGCGACGAGCACGACCCCAGCGGCGACCACGATCCCGGCAACCCAGGGTGGAACCGCCTGCCGGTCTTCGGTCGTCACTTCCACCGGCCCGACGTCGACGATCGTCTCCTTCGTCGAGAAGCCGCCGCGGAAAAACAGGAAAGCGCCGGCGATGATCAACACAATGCCCACCAGGACGGATGCGCGCATCGTTTCTCCTCAGCTTGCGAGTTCAGTGAGTGCCTTGACCAGGACGTCGAGCTCGGCGGTCGTGGTGTACAGGTGCGGCGTGACCCGGACGCCTCGCACACCAGCTTCGGGGCGGTTGGTCGCGACGGTGAAGATACGGTAACGCTCCAGAAGGCCGCGGGCGAGGTCGCCGGGCAACATGCCGTCGATCCCGACATTCGCGATGGCGCACGAGCGCGCCGGTTCAGCCGGGGTGTTCAGCACGATCCTCGGCTTCCCGCGAACCTTCGACGTCCAGTACTGCTGGAGCCATCGGAGACGAGCCGCCTTGCGCGTGATGCCAATCGACTCGTGGAACGCGATCGCGTGTTCGATACCGAGGTCGGTGTGGCACGGATGCGTGCCGGTGTGATTGAGCTTCATGATGGAATCGGCGGGAACCGATTCATCGCCATAGATCGGCCAGAGCTTTTCGACCTTGTCGCGCTTCACGTAGAGAATCCCCGCGCCTAACGGGGCGCCGAGCCACTTGTGGAGGCTGGCGCCATAGTAGTCGGCGCCGAGTTCGGGGATACGGAAGTCGAGGTGGGCGAAGGCGTGGGCGCCATCGACCAGCACGTCCACGCCGCGTGCATGCGCCATGTCGGCCACCTTGCGCACCGGGAGGACCTGCCCGGTGATGTTCACGACGTGGCACACCATGAGCAGGCGGGTCTTCGGTGTGATGGCGTTCGCGTACACCTGGACGATCTCGTCGTCCGACCTCGGATGCGCCGGCACCTGGATGACCTTGTTGACGAGGCCATGGCGGCGGGCCATGAGCTTGAACTGGTCGAGCATCGCGCCGTAGTCCTGCGCCGCCATGACGGCTTCGTCGCCGGCCTTCCAGTCGTAGCCGGAGATGACGGTATCGAGCGATTCCGTGGTGTTCCGGGTGATGATCAGCTCTTCGGGCGAGCACCCGGCGACGGCGGCGAGCTTGTCGCGCACGCGATTCTTGTCGTCGACGCGCACGGTTCGCATGTAGCGGGCGGCCTCGTAGTTCACCTGCCGGACGCCGGCGATGAACGCCTCGAGCACCGGCTCCGACTGCATGGAGTAATAGCCGTTCTCGAGGTTGATGTAGTCGGTCTTGAGGCGGTACTTCCCTCGGAGCGCGGACCAGAACTGGTCGTCCTGTGCCAGAAGTTCAGGTGGCTCCGATTCGAGGCGCGTGAGAAGTTCCGGGCCGAACATGAGGCCGAGTGAGGTGGCGCTGAGTGACCGGACGAATTCGCGTTTATTCATGGATGCTGCGGATGGATTTGCGCTGAAGGTCAACTGACGGAGGACCGAGTTGCCGCGGATTTTGCGAATCTTCGCGGATTTGAACAATGCGACTCTGGTGTTGCATCAACCGATGAAGGGACAGGTGTAGACATACAAGCGGCGACGCCAGGCGGGATCTGGTATTGCATCGCTTTTGCGTTTTATGAGCAGGACGGCCCTGGCTTCGCGTCCGCGTCCCGCTGGACGTGTGTGGTGGACAATAACCGACGCACGATCCTTTGCGACGCACGAATAGTGCTGGTCCGTGCGAGGAATGGCGGCGCAGTTCATCTCATATGAGGCGAGCGTGAGATATTCTGGCGCTCCGTTGTCGTCGACGAGGCTGATGTCGTAGCGACCGGTCGGCAGGTGCCAGCTTCGCAGTTCTCCAGCCGCTACGCTGAGTGACTCGGCGTAGTACTGGTGTGGTAGAATCGTTGTCGCGTCAGGACTCGCATCTACCACCTCGACCGGGATCGTTACGACGCAATCTCCTGCCTCGACGTCTATCGCAGTCGAGCCGCGAGCCCTGGGGTACACCTGGCCATCAACGACCATCGCGACCTGAGTGTCGATTACAAATAACTTACCGGCGACCATCTCAATCGCTTCGCCGTTCGTACCTACCGCGCCAATCTCGAGGGGCACCGGCGGACCGCCTGGCGTCAGTCGGATGACGCGAGGCAGGCGGAATGCAGCGATCGGCCGGCACAGTACCGTGAAGCTGGTCGAGAGTTCGTCTTGGGTGGCGGAAAGCTCGGCATCACCCGCGCCGTTGCACTTCACCTTGCCGTTAGCCGCGAGTTCGACAACTCCCTCACTCGCCTGCGTGACGTGAGCGTGCTTGGTCGGGCTGGTGTCGCCTGACGCGTTGACGAGTCGGAGATCGAGCGGAACCGCCTCACGACTGTTGACGATTACCGTGTCGGAACGACCAGCGACAATCCGCACCGCGCGACGATCGGAGCAGGCGACGACCACGACGACGAGGAGGCAGAAGGATGCTTTCATTCCAGCGCGCGTGTGCAGCTACCGTCAGTTCCGAGCACGTTAGGCATCACGGTTCTGGTACTTGCAGATCGCGACAGATCTTGCGGACCAGATAGTCGTTGACTTCGCGATGACGAGGAACGGTCGACGTTTTGCGGACGGACCGGTTGACGTAGACCGAATGACTCCCCCCTTCGCGCAGGAGAACACAGCCGTGCACCTCCAGATGCCGAATGAGGTCGACGCGCTTCACGCAGTCAAAAGGAATGGCTCTCGAATGACATGGGTCCCTCGCAGCTCTTCCTCTGCGAGCTGACGGTTGCTGTCCAGCACGAGGGTTACTGCCTCCCGCAGGTTGACGCGAGCTTCCTCCAGGGTAGCGGCTTGCGTGTTGGCACCGGGAAGTTCCTCAACAAAGGCAATAAATCCTTCTGGTACTTGGCGATACACAGCCGTCAGGCTGATTCGCATAGCAAACTCCACGCGGCTGGCGACTCTTAAATCTAGCTGTCCAACAGCGGTCTGCACCGTTTCTCGGAGGGTAGCGGACAACTTATGCTCCCGCCGTGGCTACGAACGAAGCGCACCTCGGCGACTATTGTGGGAAACAACAACAACATCGGAAGCGCGCGAACGACCGCCTGATAGACTACGCGACTGTTGCGATGCGAATTCATCAATGGTCGGTCGCACCGTCATGGATTGCCCCTCCCACGAGTCTTCGGTCGCGGCCAGAATGGCGGCCTCGCGAGAATTCACGAAAGTTATTCCCGGCGTTCGATTCGCCGCGTTCCGTGATTACTCCAAGCGACAATTTCACCGCGACGCAGACGCAACGTCGCCAGGGCGACACCCGACTGCTGCGGATCGGTCAGAATGAGGTCGACATCA
>CAMPKM010000181.1 GCA_946887155.1 uncultured Gemmatimonadota bacterium | reverse complement strand
ATCGAAAGCAGGAGCAACAGCCGGGACACAAAAGCGCCACCCAGGCCAAGCCGGCGGGCGCGCGGCTGCTCTGCTTTCGGCAGCTTGCTGGACAGGATGGAGATGAAGATGATGTTGTCGATCCCGAGGACGATCTCCAGCGCGGTGAGCGTCAGCAGGCCCACCAGGGCATTCGGGTCGGTTATCCAGTCCATGCGGTGTCTCGAACGGTGAACAGGGCACCAAGGAATGAAGCCGGACTAAGTTAGTGACCGTCAGCCCGTCCGTCTCCCACTCGCCCAGCCATGTCCCAGACCGATCCTCGATACCCCACGGGCCGCTTCGCTCCGCCGGACGCGCCATCGGCGGATACCCGGAAGAAGGCCATCGATGTCATTGCGGAAACACCGGAGCGCTTACGCGAGGCCGTCCGGGGGCTCGATGAAGATCAACTCGATACGCCGTACCGGCCCGGCGGCTGGACGCTGCGCCAGGTCGTGCACCACCTGCCCGACAGTCACCTGAATGCGTACATCCGGACCAAACTCGCGCTGACCGAACCGGCGCCGGTCATCAAGCCATACGACGAGGCGACCTGGGCGACGCTTGCCGACAACACCATGGTTCCGATCGACGTGTCGTTGAACCTGCTCGAGGCGTTGCACCAGCGCTGGGTTTCGCTCCTGCGCGCCATGGGTGATGAGGATTTCCGGCGCGAATATGTCCATCCGGAAACGGGCAGGCACACGTTGGATCACCTGGTCGCCCTGTACGCGTGGCACGGGCCGCACCACGTCGCACACATCACCATGACGCGCATCAACAACGGCTGGCAGCAGTGAGGGAAAGACTTACGCGGCGTCCGGCATCCACCCATGGATGCGCGGTTAATGTGGGCGCATGATTCTGCATCACACACCCTGTGAGAACCACATGAAGGTCGTGCTTCGATGGTTCGTGCTGGCGCTGGTCGCCACGATCACGGTGACACGAACGGCCTGGGCGATCCCGGCATTTGCGCGCAAGTACCGGGTAAGCTGCCAGCAATGTCACTCACCCGTGCCGCGGCTGAATGCGTTCGGCGAGATGTTTGCGGCCAATGGTTTCGAGTTTGCCATCAACGAACCGGCGCGCGACACGATTGGCACGGGCGACCCTCTCTTGCGCATCCAGAACGACTTCCCGCTCGCCGTGCGGATGGATGCGTACATCCGGGCACAGAACAAGCCGATGGCCGGCCAGAACAGCGTCGACCTCCAGACACCCTGGGTCATGAAGCTGCTCAGCGGCGGACAGGTCGCCGACAAGATCAGTTACTACATGTATTTCCTGCTCGCGGAACGCGGCGAGGTGGCGGGCCTCGAGGACGCCTACGTGCAGTTCACCGACGTCGCGAGTTCCGGCGTGAGCGTCATCGTCGGCCAGTTCCAGGTTTCGGATCCCCTGTTCAAGCGCGAACTGCGACTGGAGTATGAGGACTACCAGCCCTATCGCGTACGGGTTGGCCTGGCTGCGGCGGACCTTACGTACGACCGCGGTCTGATGGCGCTCTGGTCACCACGCGAAGGTACCGACCTGGCGTTCGAACTGGTCAGCGGTCGCGGACTCAACCAGGCCGATGCGAACCGGCAATTCGATGGGGACGATGCCAAGAGCACGTTGGGGCGCCTGTCGCTGGACATCGGGTCGGTCCGCGTCGGTGCGTTTGCCTACCGCGGTTACGAACGCGAGGCCGGCACGACGAACACGATCTCGATGTGGGGCCCTGACGCCACGATCCCGTTAGGCGGATTGGGCGAGATCAACGCCAGTTACGTACATCGCACCGACAACGATCCCTTCTTCGGCACCTGTTCCCTCGCCAGCCCCTGCCCGGGGAACGCGACGACGTCCTTCGGCACCACGGTGAAGTCGGGCTTCGTCGAGGCATTGTTCTGGCCCCAGGGTCCGGGTGGGCGGGTGTTCCTGACGGCGCTCTACAACCGGGTCGACTCCGATCGCCCGGTGGTCTCGCTTCGCCTGGGGGAACAAGGCAGCGGCGATGGCTATCTTTCGAAGTAAGAAACAGCCGCCGCCGGCGTCCACTACCTCTATCGCCGCAACGTCAGGCTCATGACGGAGCTTGGCTGGGATTTCGAGCGCCGCGGGGCAGCGTTCCCGCCACCGTCGAGCGGTCACGACCGGTCTCCCCAGGCGCGGCTCGTCGTCGGAACCATGCTCGCATTCTAGGATGCTGACGATGTTCGCGAATCGCACCATGTCACTCGTCATGATCGGGGCCGCGGGCTCGGCCCTGGCAGTCAGCCTGTCCGGGCCTGCACCACAAGCCACACCGACGCCGGCCGAGCTGGCGTTAGGCGACAGCGTCTATCACGGCAGGGTGGGTGGCGCCCTCTGCTACGTGTGCCACGGATCGGCCGGGAAGGGCGTCACCGGCATCGGGCCGAACCTGACGGACCGGGAGTGGCTGAATGGCGACGGGACCCCCGAGGCTATCGCGAAGGTGATCACCGAGGGCGTGGCCAAACCGAAGAAGGCACCCGCTCCGATGCCGCCGAAGGGCGGCGGCCAGTTGACCGACGCGCAGATCAAGGCAGCCGCTGCATATGTTCATTCGCTAGGTCAACCGAAAAAATAGAAACGGCGTCTGACCCCATTTTCGATAGAAACGGCGTCTGACCCCATTTTCGAGGTGAACATGGTGATTCGTCGGGGGATGTTCCTGCTGCCACTCGCGCTGGCGCTCACCGCCGCGGCCCCGTCGGCGCCAGCGCCGGCGACGGTCGTGCTACTCGTCAGGCACGCCGAGCGTGCGCCGGGCAACGGGGACGTCCCGATTTCCGAAACGGGGCAGGCGCGGGCGCGAGCGCTCGCCGAAGTTGGCAAGGTCGCCGGCGTCCAGGTCATCATAACGACGCAGTTTCAGCGAACGAAGCAGACGGCCGGGCCGCTGGCCGAAGCGCTGGGACTTTCGATGCAGACGGTCGGGACTCAATCCGATCTCGCGAAACACATCGCCGAAGTTGCCGCGGCGGTCAGGCAGCATGCTGGCAAGACCGTGCTGGTCGTTGGACAAAGCAACACGGTCACGGCCATCGTCAACGCACTGGGCGGACCGAAACTGGCCGACCTCTGCGATGCCGAGTACGACAATCTCTTTACGCTGATCCTCGATCCCGAGAGCGGCACGCGCACAGTGCGTGGCAAGTTCGGCGCGGCGACACCCGTCGATGGTTCCTGCGCATCGATGAAGTAGGCGGGATCGGTTACCGCGACGTGTCGGGCGGCACGGGCGACATCGTTGCCTCCACGCGTTCGGCGACCGCCCTCGGCAGGTCGGACAGGTGTTCCTGGATGATCATCCACCGTCCGTCGCGGTTGGACCACACCGATGTCCAGGCGCCACCGAGGACATGCGGGCGACCCTCCGGCGTCCAATGCGGAATCGTGTAACGAGCCGTAACGACGGCGGCATCGTGGGACAGGACGTCGATCGACATCGGACCCCACGTCCACTTCGGATGCCGCATGTTCACGCCGTTTATGGTCCAGAAGGTGGTCAAGGCGCTCTGGACTGAATCCCGGTCCGTGGAAAACCCGCCCGACGCGGCGGAGATGACCCGTCCCGAGTCCGGGTAGAGCCGCATGAACCGCGGGACCGGGTTCGTCCCGTCAAAGACGTAGGTGCTCTCCAGGAGCCCGCGCAGCGAATCGGCGATAGCGCGGCGGGCGACATCTGTCAGTGGCCGCGACGTGGCGGGGCCGTCCCCGGAACAGCCGGGCGCAACGATGACTATCAGGGCAACGAGACGGCGCAGTTGTCGGATAGGTGTCATGGGGATGGCGGCATTGCCAACGGGAACGCTTCCCGGCAGAGTACTGACACGGTCGAACGCGGGAGACCCGATGATACGGAATTTGGTCGCGCGATTCATCCTTGTAACGCTCGTTGCCGCCGCCTGCAGGGACGGCGCCGAATCGGTGCGCGGTACTCCGGAATCGATCGCCGAAGGACAGGCGAAGGCCGAAGACCTGGCCAACTCGACGCAGAATTACCAGCCAGTGCGATTCGTGTCGGAGATCGAGCAGGTCCAGGCTCCAAGGCCCGTTATGCAGCGAAGGACCGCCGACGTGATCAAGCGCGGCACCGATTCGATCGCTGTCGAAACAGTGCCACTCCCGGAGCTGGTCACGGCTCTACTTGAACCCGAGGTTGCTCCCGACCAGGACGAGGTGTCGCATGCACCGAGTGTGCCTTCGATCGTGCCACGCTCGGCGCCCCTGCCGGAGGCGGTCGGCCCGAGCGAATCGGGAGCGGGTCAATGGCGCGGTAATGATCCCGGTCCAGACATGGGGACCGTGATCGGCGTCGTGTTACGGGGCGCACGCGTGGATCCCGGGCATTGTCCGCGGCATCCGCATCCAAGTCAGATCCCGAACCGGATTCCGCGGGACCATCGGTAGGCGTTTGGCGGTCGGCGATTCCATGCCGGACGTGCGTTACTCCGGACCGCGGATCTGCAGGACGACGATGTCTCCCGGGGCGACGTTGATGCGATCCGAAATGGGCGTCCGATTGCTGCCGATGGGATCAGCGAGGAACTGCAGCACGCTCACGCCGAAGACATACTGTCTCGGGATTTCGAATTTTGACGTCGTCAGTCCCCGGGCCGTTCCCATCCTGATGCGCTGCGAACCCTGCAGGAGGTAGATGTTGTGGTCCAGGTAGCTATCGTTCTTGACCTCGAGCATCGTTTCGGTCGTGGTGCCCGCGGTCTGTGGGGCAGGCCTTCCGCCGCACGCGCCCAGCGTGAGCGACAGCCCCAGCGCCACGGCCAGATGTACGGTGCGTTGCATGGTGCTCTCCTGGTACGATGATACCAGCGTTCATACCCGTCGGTTTGTGGTTAGGTCGCCCGGGTTCTGCCCGCCAACGCTGGCGAACCTGAGGTCACCGCGGCCATTATGCCTCGCACCCTGACGGACTTGCGAGGAGACAGACAGTGCTGACGAAGGATTTTCCCGACCACCACGACGCGACAATCATCATGGAGCTGTATGACCTCCGGCGTGAGGGGGTCATGCGTGAAGCGCGCGCGGTCATCGCATCGCGATTCCGGCCCGCCAATGTGGAGGAGGCGACCGCGATACTGAAGCAGGACCATCCGCTCAACGGCGCCCTGAGACAGGTCGTCAGTTACTGGGAGATGGTCTATGGGATGATGAAGTGGGGCATCCTGCATCCCGCTTATGCCCTCGAGAGCAACGGCGTGGGGATTGTGGTCTATGCGTAGATCGAGCCTTACCTGGCCGAGTTGCGCGCCGCCAAAACGGGCGTGCAGTTCGTCAACGCGGAATGGGTGGCGACAGAAACCGAAGCAGGACAGCGATTGATGGAGCGCCTCCGGTTGCGGTATGCGCCGGCGGCGGCAAAGCGCTGACTGCGTCCATCGCCTGGCGGAGCCTGCTGACCGGCGCGATCGACTACGCCGGTCTTTTCCCGCCGGCGTCGCTGTCCATGGCGGACGCGGTGGCCGAGTACGCCGAACATCGCGACGCGCCTGACGAGTGGGCCCTGGGGCGGTTCGTGGTCCCGATCGCCCGCTGGAATGAACTGGTCGGACTCGTCAGGCAGCGCGAGGAAACCTGGCCGGTCAGCCTGATCTCCGGATGCAGCGACTCGGCAGCAATCGCTGAACTGATGCGTGACGGATCGCCGCTGGTGGTCGAGGCTGTGGAATGCCGGGCGGAATCACCGGCCGACGCGGATCAGTCGGCGGAGATCGTTCGACTTGGCATCGAGGTGTTCGTCGAAGCGGCGGCGGGGACAAACTTTGCCGAGCTCGCGCCTCGGATCGGGTTGGCCGGCGCGGCGGGCAAGATTCGCACCGGTGGCGTGACCCCTGGCGCGTTCCCGGACAGCAGACAGGTCCTGGCGTTTCTGCACGCGTGTTGTGATGCCGGCATCCAGTTCAAGGCCACGGCCGGTCTGCACCATGCCGTGCGTGGCGAATACCGGCTCACGTACGAGGACTCGGCTCCGGTTGGCGTGATGTTCGGCTTCCTCAACATCGCGGTGGCGGCGGCCCTGCTGTGGTCGGGCGCAGGTGACGCGGTGGTCTTGGGGGCGCTCGAGGAGTCGTCGGCCGACGCGTTCGAGTTCAGCGATGCCGGCATCACCTGGCGCACCCACCAGCTCCCGGTCACGTTGCTCGACGAGGTGCGCTCGGAGTTCTTCGCCGGGTTCGGCTCGTGCTCGTTCCGGGAGCCGATGGCGGAAATCGGCCTCGAGGAAGCGACCGGCCGGCTGCTGCACACGAATACAGCCTGGACGGAAGCGCCGGGCTGAAACGGCACACACAACGCCAAACGAGCCGGGAAATCTCGGCCAAATCGGAGGGGAAA
>CAMPKM010000180.1 GCA_946887155.1 uncultured Gemmatimonadota bacterium | reverse complement strand
GTTGGGGGACTGACCGGGGGTCACCCCGGGGGTCGGCCCCCGGGTCTGACCCCGAACTGTGGGGAGAGCGGTGAGATCACCGCCAGGTCCCGATGAGAGCCAGAGGATCGCCAGGGGCAGCGTCATGTGCCATGCGCGCCTCGCGCCGAGCCGCATATTGTTCTGCGACGATGAAAACCCAGTACTACACGGCGTCCAGCCTCGACGGCTTCATCGCGGATCCCGCGGATTCGCTCGATTGGCTGTTCCCCCTCGGGGATATCAACGACACCAGCTACCCCGCCTTCATCAAGGATGTCGGCGCGATTGCGATGGGCTCATCGACGTACGAGTGGATGTTGCGCCACGTGATTGGGGCCACCCCACCACAGCCATGGCCCTATGAGCAACCCGTCTGGGTGTTCACATCGCGGACACTGCCGGACATTCCCGGCGCCGACATCCGCTTCGTGCGGGGGGACGTTCGCGCCGTTCACCGGGAGATGGCGGAAGCGGCTCGTGGCATGAACGTCTGGATCGTGGGTGGAGGCGACCTGGCCGGTCAGTTCCACGACGCCGGGCTGCTGGACGAAGTGCACGTGCAGGTCGGCTCGGTCACGCTCGGCGCAGGGAAGCCGTTGCTGCCTCGGCGGATTACGCAGCCGTCACTCACGTTGCTTTCGGTGCGAAAAGTGGGTACCGGATTCGCGGAGCTCGTGTACGCGGTGCCGAAACCGGAGCCACATCGTTCCGCATGACGATGAAGATTGCCACCTGGAACGTGAACGGTGTCCGGGCAAGGGAAGCCCAGCTTCAGGAGTTCATCGCAAAGGAACAGCCCGACGTCCTCTGCCTGCAGGAGATCAAGGCAACGATCGATCAGCTCCCGATGTGGCTCTGTGACATCGAGGGCTATGCCTGTCACTGGCACGGCGGCAAAGGTTATTCCGGCGTTGCGCTCCACGTTCGACGGCCGGCGGGAAGAGATGAAATCGAATTCGTTCATCCGTCGTTCGATTACGAGAACCGCATCGTCACCGCCCGCCTGCCACAGTTCACGGTGGCGTCGATCTATGTGCCGAACGGCGGAAAGGACTTCGCCGCCAAGATGCGCTTCCTTGAAGCGCTGGATGCGTGGGCAGCCGATTCGGAGGCCGCTGGAAGTCCACTCGTGCTCTGCGGTGACATGAATGTCGCACTCACCGACATGGACGTGCATCCAAAGGAACGGAAGCCCGGCGTGATCGGACAGCGGCCGGACGAGCGGGCACTGATGGAACGCATCATCAGCCGTGGACTGGTTGACGTCCACCGCAAGATGGAACCGGACAACGAGAATCTGTTCACCTGGTGGGCGCCGTGGCGTAACCTGAAACAGCGGAACATCGGCTGGCGACTGGACCTGATCCTCGCCTCCCGGCAGAT
This sequence comes from uncultured Gemmatimonadota bacterium, assembly GCA_946887155.1. Next base: position 5,007 of record CAMPKM010000180.1, on the reverse strand, counting down.
CGCCGACCGTACGACATCATGCGTCGTGCAACGGGAATTCGGCGCAAGCGATCACGGCCCTGTCATCGCGGAATTCTCGCTGTGAGTTTGTCGAGCAGCTCGGTAGGGTCGCCCCACTTTGCCGGTCCGCAGTCCGCGCCCCTTTTCAGGTTCAAGAAACTCACCATGAACAAACTCCTTCCCGCCACCCTCCTCGCCCTTACCGCCGCACCGGCACTGGCCCAACCATCCGCCAGGCTGAACGCGAGCACTGCATCCCGGTTGGCGGCCCTTCCACTTGCGTGCGTTCACAAGGAATACCCTAACAAGATCGCGCACGTCCTCAACTCGCCCGCGGACGTCAAGGCGCCACACCAGCTGACGCCTGCGTTCTACGGATGCTATGACTGGCATTCCTCGGTGCATGGTCACTGGTTGCTGGCGCGACTGGTGCGCGAGTTCCCGGACGCGGCCTTCGTTCCAGCAGCGGTGGCGGCCCTCAAAAGGAGCCTCACGACCGCGAACATCGCGGCGGAAGTCTCGTACCTGAACGGTACGGGACGCGAATCCTTCGAACGACCGTACGGACTGGCGTGGCTCCTGCAACTCGCCGCCGAACTTCGCGAGATGCAGACGCCTGACGCGGCGGCATTGTCGTCGGCGCTCAAGCCCCTGGAAACCGCCGTGGTAAACCGGATTGCCGATTGGCTACCGAAGCTCGCCTATCCCATCCGCGAAGGAGAGCATCCGCAATCGGCGTTCTCGTTCGGGTTGATCCTCGACTACGCGCGGCTTTCGAACCCGGTGCTCGCAACGACACTGGTCTCGAAGGTCAGGGAATTTCACCTCGAGGACCGCAACTGCCCGATCAACTACGAGCCGTCAGGCCAGGACTTCCTTTCGCCGTGCCTCGCCGAGGCGGACCTGATGCGACGCGTGTTGTCGCCCGCGGAATTCGCCACGTGGCTGTCGGCGTTCCTGCCGGAGATTCCGAAAACCGCGACGGCGGCGTGGCTGCCGATCGGCGTCGTCACCGACAAGACCGATGGCAAGCTCGCCCACCTCGACGGCCTGAACCTCAGCCGCGCCTGGATGCTGGACGGGATCGCCAGTGGACTGCCGCCTGACGACGCACGGCGACCCGCTTTGCTGGCGGCGGCGCAAACGCACGCCACCAGCGGGCTGGCTTCGGTCACCGGCGAGCATTACGCCGGCGCGCACTGGCTCGGCAGCTTCGCGGTCTATCTCACCACGCGTCGCGGCCTGGGGAAATAAGCGCTCCCGTCATTCGCCGCGCAGGGCCACGATGGGATCGACCCCGCTCGCCCGCCGCGCCGGCATGTAGCTCGCGAGCATGCCGACCCCGATCATGGCCAGCGACATCGCCGCGAACACGACCGGATCGACCGCCTTCACGTCGTAGAGCAGCGCACCCAGGAGCCGCGTCGCCGCGAAAGCGGCAACGATGCCGATGACCACGCCCACCAGCACCACCTTCGTGCCCTGCGAGACGACCTGGCGGCGCACGACGCCCGCCGTCGCACCCAGCGCCATGCGCACGCCGATCTCCCTCGTGCGCTCGGCGACCACGTACGAGAGCACGCCGTAGAGCCCGACGGCACCGAGGATCAGCGCCAGCCCGGAGACGATGCCTAACGTCAACATCGTGAACGAGAGCTGTACCATGGAGCGTTCGGCCAGGAATTCCATCGTGAACTCGCGATACACGGGGGCCTCGGGCGCAACCTGGCGGACCAGCTCGCGCACCTCACCCGTCAGGTTGGCGGCGCGTGATGACTTCACCACGTAGGCCGGTGAACCCATCGCCCATGCGTCTGGTACCGGACCGGTGAGCGGGTAATACACGGCCGCCTCGCCGGCCTCGCGCCAATCGTCCTGCTTCACATCGTCCACGACCCCCACGACGTTGTACCAGGGACCATTGCCGGGCCGGCGCACGCGTTGGCCGATCGCGTTCTGGTCCGGCCAGAGCTTCTGCGCCGCCGACCGGCTGAGGATGATGCTCGTGTTAGGCGTAACAGCCTCGGATTCGGTGAACGCGCGCCCCGTCAGGAGGGTGATACCCATCGCGCGGAAGTAATCGCCACCGGCAAAGTTCTGGTCGAGCAGCACGCCACCGCCGTCATCGGACATCGCGTCGGTGAGGAAGCGGCCGCCGCCGGTACCCTCATCGAGCGGGATATTGTTGACGACACCGACCGCGGTCACACCCGGCAGGGCGCGCAACCGGTTCATGAAATCGTTATGCAGCGCTCCCCACGTCGGGCCGTCGACGAGGTGGGGTTGATTCGGCGCAAACTGGAACGTGTAGATGTCCTTGGTCTCGTATCCGGGCTTCACGTTGCGAAGCCGCTGAAAGCTCTGCACCAACAGCGCCGACCCGATGAGCAGCACCAGCGCCAGGGCGGCCTGGCCAACGACGAGGGCGTCGCGGCCCCAGTGCCGGCCACCTGTGGATCCCCGCCCACCTTCGCGCAGGCGGCGCAGATCCGGCGCCGCCGCCGAAAGCGCCGGCACGATACCGCAGGCGAGCGCGGCGACCAGCACGAGAACGAACGTCGCCAGGAGCACCCATCCGTCCACGCCTACGGTCGTCAGGCGGGGAATGCCCTCTGGCGCCGCCTGGAGGAACAGCGGCAGGGTCACCATGCTCAGGATGACGGCGAGCACACCGGCCGGGATGGCCACCAGCAGCGCTTCCGAAACCTGCAGGCGCGCGAGCTGCCCCTGCGACGCACCGATGGCGTGCCGGACCGCCAGGTCACGCTTCCGGCTTTCCGCGCGGACCACGAAGAGATTCGCCACGTTGGCCAGCGCGATCAGGAGCACCACCGATACGGCGCCGAGCAGCACCCACAGCGACGTGCGGGCCGTGGGGCCCACCAGCCGATCGAGAATAGGATCGACTATCGCCCGGTGCTGGCCGATGAGTCGTGCATAGTTAGGCGATCCCCCAAAGCGGGCCGGCAGGTTCTTCGCGACCTGGGTCAGTTCGGTCGCCAATTGCTCGCGCGTGACTCCCTCCTTCATGCGCGCCACGACCGGCATGCCGAGTTGTCCCGGCTGGACCTGGCTCAACTGCGCTTCGCCCGCGACCCAGAGAAGCGTTCCGTCGTCGGGGAAGTGGAATTCGGGGGGCATGACCCCGATGACCTGCCGCATCTGGCCGGATACGAAGTATGATCGGCCGATGACGGCCGAGTCGCGACCGAACCACGTGTCCCACAACCGGTCACTGATCACGACCACCCGATCGCCGTCTTCCCGAACCGGAAGTCGCCCGACCATGGGCCGCACGCCAAGCGTGGCGTACATGTCGTTCGTCGGGAACGCCATGGAAATGCGCTCGACGCGGTCGTCCGTGCGCAGCGTCGACGTCCCTCCGCCAAAGACGAAGATCCCGTCGAGGAGCTTCGAGTTCTCCTTGTATTCGAAATAGAAATCGAAGCCGAGGCCGAAGCGATCCGGGAGATCGGAACCGGGCGCGGTGCCCGAAAGCACCACCAGCCGATCCGCACGCTGGAAGGGAAGTGGCTGCAGGAGGACCGTGTTGACGACGCTGAACATCCCGGTCACGGCGCCGATGGCAAGCGCCAACGTGCCGACCGAGGTAATCAGGAATCCCGGGGTACGGAGCAGTCCGCGCCACGAGTGCCGAAGGTCCGTCATCCACTGTGCGATCACGATTCGCGTCCTCGAGTGTTGTCGAGCGTTTTCGACACCGGTCAGGACCGGGTGGTTTGCCCATTACGGCGCCACGCGAGGGCAGTTTCAACGCCCTGTCCCTGTCCCCAACGGCGCAGGCACACGGGCAACCGGGCCCGGCCACCATTTTCACATTCGCGCAGTCGCGCGTTAGGCAGGTCGGCCTGCTGGTTTCCCCATAGTCGAATCCCTTGCGCATCGCGCCCGATTCCGTCAGCCTTCAGGGCGTTCAACAAGGGAGTCGCCAATGCCGGATTCCTGGTCGCCGGTCCCTGATCCATCCGGTGCGTTCGAGCCGCCTCGACGCAACCCTCCAACCGCGGTTGGAGTGGCCACGCCACCACCGCCTCGTGGCGGCCGGCCCAACTACGCGGATCGCAGGGTCATGCGACGACGACGGCTGGCGTCCGCTTTTGCCGGCAGCATCCTGTCAGCGTCCGCGGCGGCACTCGCGACCGCCGGCAGCGTCTGGCTCATGGTTGCCGGCGCCGGATTGGGCGGTATTGGTGGCATGCTGCTGTATCGTTCGGTGCGTCCGGCCGGATGGTCCCGGATATCCCGGGCATTTACCCTCAACCGAAGTACCTGAACCCAGCCATTCAGTGCCTAACGCCGAGTTCGCACGGTGGCGACCGTCAGGCCGATGAGGCGGGAGACGATGACCGCGATGTACATGATACCGGCGAACGACGCGATCATGACGAGCCCGCGTGCCATCGGCGTGACGGGAAGGATGTCACTGAGCCCCACGCTGGACAGCACGGCAACGCTGAGGTAGAGCAGTTGGAGCCACGTTCTGGGGCCGGCATCCGGTCCGGAGAAACTTCCCGGAATCAACGTTTCGCAGGCCACGAATGCGTAGGCAAACGCCCAGGCGAGCAGCGTAAACGTCGCGCCGGCGGCAAACAGTTCGTCGGTCGTTGCGACGTCGTCCTGCAGCATGTAGGCGATAAGGCTCCCGGTCGCGTAGAAATAGAACGCCGCTTCGAGGAGCGCAGCGGTAGCCCGTAGTCCGGGGTCCGGCTGCACGAGTGTGATGATCGACAGCGCGATGACCGGTACGGCCAGCAGCAGGCCGAGCCAGGTGAGCCACGGACTTCGCCTGACGACCCACAGCGCTACGCCGAGCACAATCAATCCGAAAATGCCGAACATTGTTCGCCCGCTCGGCGATGCCACCATGAATGGATATAGCAGCAAGCCGAGTAACTGCACGCCGAGCAGGCCAGCCGATGGATTCCGGCGAAGGGTGGACAGGAAGCTCATGACGAATTGTTCATCGATGACGTGCGATCGGATAGC
>CAMPKM010000179.1 GCA_946887155.1 uncultured Gemmatimonadota bacterium | reverse complement strand
CTTCAGCATCGCCTTCCACCGCGCCGCCTCGTCCGCCTTGCCCCACGCTTCATAGAGCCTGACGAGTCTCCCCCGCGCATCCTGCACGATCGGTGAATCCTCGCCGCGCGCGGCCACCAGCGCCCTTTCGCTCTCTAGCAACATGGGTTCCGCCTTGACGAACTGCTTCGACAGCGCCAGATGCTCGCCAAGGATGCTTTCGGCGGAGGAGATCAGGAAGTGACCCGCCGGGAGCGCCGATCGCCTCACGACCAGGCTCTCCCGCAGCCACCGTTCCCCGGCGGCGAGCGAATCCATTCCGCCGAGCGATCGCCCGAGAATGCTCATCGCCGTGGCCAGGACGGGATGCACGTCCTGCAGCGCCGTCCCCCTGAGCGCCAGCACCCGTCTGGCCCAGAGTGCGGCAGCCGCATAACGCCTGGTGACCATCAGGTGATCGGCGTAGTTCATCATGGTCCAGGCGTAGTCGGGGTGCTCCTCACCAAGGAGTGCCCGTCGCATGTCCATCGCCTCGATGAACGTGGTGTCGGCGCGATCCATGAAGCCGGCGCGCTCCTGCACCGTCGCCAGCGGCGACAGGATCGCGGCCACCAGCGGGTGCACGTCACCATGCGCGCGGCGCGCAGCCGTCACCGCGGCGACCAGCAGTGACTCAGCTTCGGCATTCCGACCGAGTTCGCTGGTCGCGATGCCCAGATTGGCGTAGAGATTCGCCAGCGATGAGTCGTTAGGCGGCGAGAGATGTTCCTGGATGTTCACGGCCTGTTCGAAGAAGTCACGGGCGCCCGACATGTCGCCCAGCCGCATCCGGATCCGCCCCCGGCTGTCGAAATGATCGCTGTGGGCCGTCTCGTCCGGGTAACCGACCCGGTCGAACATCGCCGTCGCCGACTGCAACGTGGAATCGGCCTCGGCCAGCTTCCCCTCGAATTCCAGCGCCATGCTCAACCGGCTGAGCGTGGCGGCGGTCTCGCGTCCGCCGTCAGCCTCGACGCGGTTCAGCGCAGCCAACGCCCGGCGGAACTGCGCCTCGCCAAGCTCGAATTCGCCTAACGCCAGATACGTGTCGCCGATGATCACCCGGACTTCGGCGTCCAGGCCGGGACGATTGGCCAGCGAACCAGCGCGAACGGCAGCCGTGTCGAGCACCTCGCGCATGCGCACGTCGCGGCCAAGGGCACCAGGATTGGCCGCGCCGAGCATGGTCTTGAGGAAGGATGTGACTTCCGTGGCGCGCGTGCGTTCCCGAACCGCGTTGCGTCCCTGCATCGTCACGCCGGTGATGCCGGCGGCGACGGCCACCACCGCCAGGGAAATCGCGGCGGCTTCGGCGCGACGGCGTCGAACCAGTTTCCCGAATCGGTAGCCCACTCCCTCCGGCCGCGCCTCCACCGGCCGCCCATCAAGGTGCAGCCCGATGTCCGCCGACAGGTCGGCCACTGAGGCGTACCGGCGTCCCGGCTCCTTGCGAAGCGCCTTCAGCACGATGGCATCGAGGTCGCCCTCGATGCGCTGGCGCGCCCGGTCCGCTGAACGTTCGCCCAGTGCCGGGGCCCGGTCGGCGCTGACGACGCTACTCGGCCGTGCCGGCGTGACGTCGCGAACCGTCCGCTCGGCGTCAGCCGCCGAGAGCGTGCGAAGTTCCAGCGGGCGCCGCCCAGCCAGCAACTCGTACAGCACCACGCCTAACGCATACACATCCGAGGGCGTGCCGACCGGTAGCCCGGTGAGCTGTTCCGGCGACGCGTAGTCCGGCGTGAACGCGCGGGCGCCCATCCGGGTCAGCGAGGCATCGGACTCATCCTCGGTGCCCGAGGGCAGCAGTTTCGCGATGCCGAAGTCGAGCAGCTTCACCTGGCCGTCGGTCGTGACCAGGATGTTCCCGGGCTTGAGGTCACGGTGGATGATCAGGCTCTGGTGAGCGTACTGCGTCGCCGCGCACACCTGGCGGAAGAGTTCCAGCCGCTTCGCCACTGGAATCGCCCGCGCATCGCACCAGTGCGTGATCGATTCGCCTTCGATGAACTCCATCGCGAACCACGGCTGGCCATCGTGCGTCAGCCCGCCATCGAGCAGCGATGCGATGTTCGGATGACTCAGTGTCGCCAGGATCTGCCGCTCGCGGCGAAAGCGCTCGATGGTCGACGCGCTGGCCGCGTGATGGCGCAGCAGCTTGATCGCCGCGCGCGTGCGGTACTGGTCATCGGCGCGGCTGGCTTCATACACCGTCCCCATGCCGCCGGCGCCGATGAGCCGCGTGATCTCCCACGCCCCCACCCGTGCGCCTATCCAGCGATCCCAGGTCGGATCCAGGAATTGCAGGGCATCGGCAGACACAGGGCTCTCGAGTTCGCGCCCGGTCTGTTCGTGCGCACTCAGGAGACGGCGGACCTGCGCCGCGAGCGACGCGTCCCTGGCAGCCAGCCCCCTCAACCACTCCTCGCGGTTGACGGCGGGAATCTCAAGCGCCGCCTCGAAGGCAGCCTGCAGGTCGGCGAGTCTGGCGGGGGTCAGCGAATCGTCAGGCATGCGTGGTCGAACAGCAGAATCGAGCAGGCTGGCGTTCGGACCGAAGGTACGGCCGGGCCCGGGTGCAAGCCAGCGTCAGATTTGCATGAGCCAATTCCGTGCCAAGGTCGCTTGGATGATGCCCCCTCCTCGAAGCGTCGAACGCGCTTCACCCGGCTGCGGCGGCCCACCGCTGCTTATCGTCGTCGCTCCATTACGGCGCGAAAAAAGTGGGCGAAGATCGCTGCGTCTGGACTGTCCGGAGATGCAGAGCGCGCAATCGACTGCGTAATGCCTCGAACTCCCTCGGCGCCGATCAGGTATTCCAGCACCCACAGCTGCAGCATCCCCAGGTCATAGAAGGCCTCACCCGCCGCGACTCCAACTTCTTCGCGGGTCATGATTCCGGCACGCACGAGGGTGGAGTATCCGATCCACTGCGCGGCGCCTTCTTCCAGTTCCATGATGTTTTCGGCGCGCCGGCAACCGACGGCCTCGTGGGGCGGCGATGGTATGCGCACGGAATCGACCATCAGGTATCGCGCGAGCCGCGCCTCCACGAACTCCTGCGCCGCGCTGATGGCCGTCGACCTCGACTGCGCGTCAGGTGCGTTCCACATCGCGCGCCAGGCACGCTGCAGCGCATCGCGTTCCTGCTGGAGCTTCGCTGCGACGGGTCCGGGCGGGCCATAACACTGCGCAACGAGCGCCTTCCGGTCGGGTTGCCGGTCCCACGCGGGCCATCGATACCGCTGCTCCTGATCCAGCCACGACGGCATCTGGGAGTGCAGATGGAAACTCTCATGTACGGCGAGTTGGCCGAGCATCGGTACGATCTTTACCTGCATCGCTTTCAGCGCCCGCCCCAGATTGCCAATGGAGTCGAGGTACAAGGGCGACGGAAGAATCACGGCCCGCGTCTCGCCGGCGCTGCCTAACGCCTCCTCGACTTCCCGGGGAGCGCGGCGCAGCGCACCAGCGATGCCCTTGTTACCCTCGTCCGCCCTCGGGCCGATCGAATCGATGTTCCAGAGGGCATACAGCGGCGTGGACATCCTCATCCCGCGGGTCGCCGGAACGAGTTGCGATGGCTTGCCACTCCGCCAGATCGCCGAGCACGATGGCTGCGTCGTATCGCGTGATTGGGCGATCAGGACCACGGGATGATTTGCCAGCGAGTAGTCATCCCAGACTGGTGAGACTGCACTCGCTCGCTCGAGCACGTCGATCAACTCACGCGACTCACTCGTCTGCAGGCGTTCGCACGCCTGCGCCGCGATAGGGCTTGCCGAGAACGCCAGGATACAGCACGCGTGAACGATTCCCTTCTGCGTCAATTCGATCATCATCGCTCGCTTTCAGTCAAACCCGCGACTGCAACCGAATGGTCGTCACGATTCGTCTCAGCTCGCCGGCGGGACTGCCGGTGACATGAAACTGGGGGCCAGTTCCTGTTGGAAAGGACTGGCGAAGCAGCCTTGTTTTGCGAAGTGTGGGACTGTGCTCTCGTGGAATAGAAGCTTCTATCGAATCCGTACGGGCCACTGGATCAGCATTTCGCCGCTTCCTCGCCGCAATTCCAGCCAGAGTCCGTCGGCCCGCGGCGTCATGGGCGCAATCTCGAAGTCGTATGTCTCCCCGACCGCAATCTGCTGTCGCGATGGACGCACGACGCGCCGTGCCGGCGGTGTTTCCCAGCCATCCTTGGCCAACGGTGTCCACCGGATCGGATCATGGACCGCCAGCAATTGTACCGTAAGGCTGACGCCGTCCCCTGTGATGTTGATCAGGCGCAATCGATGTGAAATGCCGGCCTTCAGTTCAAGTGGTTGGGGAGTGGATTCACCGTTGATGGCGTATGGTTCGTCAGGTATGTGCCGATATGGTCCCTCGAGGCCGACGATGATGATGTGATCCGACTCCGGATCGTAGCGCTGGCCCGGTTCGAGCACGATGAGTGGCCCGTAGATGCCACCCGACAACTGGTTTGGGTTATGCCAGTGAGTGTGGTACATGAACGTGCCCGCCCGCGGCGGCGTAAACCTGGCGGTGAAGGAACCCTGCGGCGACACCGCCGGGGTCACGCTGCCTGACGAGCCTCCGAAGTCCGGTACGCCATCGTCATAGCTCTCCAGCTCGATGCCGTGCCAGTGAATGGCGGTAGGCTCGGCCAGCTGGTTCCGGATTTCCACGGCAACCGGTTCTCCGCGCGTTACGACCAGAATCGGTCCCGGCGCCGCTCGTTGATTCACACGTGGAGCGGCGACTCCGCCTTCCGTTACGTCCACCTTGTAACTCGGCGAAGCACCCAGCCGCGTATCCGGATTGATCGTGAGCAGGAATCGGCGTCGCTTATCGTCAGGCGCCGAGGGTATTCGGGCCTTGCCCGTCACCTCCACTCCCATGACCAGGCCGGCCATGCCGGCCGCCGACCGATCGGGCTCGTGATGCGCCGGAGATGCACCGGCCGTTGCGTCCGGGTGCATGTGTACGAGCATGTGACAATGAAACAGCCAGTTGCCCGCCCGCTCCGGCACCCACGACAAGGCAAACGTGCCGCCCGGAACAACGCGTTGCGTCACGACCGGTGGCGGCGCGTTCCCGGGAGTTCGCGGCGTGTCGGTCATGCCGTCGCCTGTCGATTCGACATTGAAGTAGAACCCATGCAGGTGCATCGCATGCGGTGCCGGACTCAGGTTGACAACGCGCCACCGCACCGTGTCCCCGACGGTGTGACGCAGCCGGTCGTTATGCGGCCATGAGCGGCCATTCAACACCGCGATTTCGGAGCCGACATTTCCGGGCTCCTTACGCAGCATCCCAATCAGGAAAACCCGTTCTCGTGAGTCCGCCGCGCCAGTGTCGGCGACGATCACACCACCGAGTTGGCTATCGGCGCCATCGCGGAGCGCCAACGGTCGGTCGCTTGTGCTCGCCCAGTAGTGGTACGTCCCGGCGGAAGTTACGGTGAATTGCGCACGTCCCGTGTCGCCAGGCGCAATGCCCAGCGGCTCACACGTGCCCGGCCGGTTGCACAAACCGTGAACGCGGAGCGGTACGGTCAGTGTGTTGCGAATGGTAACCCGTACCGGCGTGCCGACGCGCACTCTCATGAACGGCGACGGGACCACCAGTGGCTGCCCTTCTTCGCCTAACGCCTGAATCTCCCGCGCACCACCGGTCTCCCCTTCGGGAAACCAGCGTCCGACGCCGGCGCGCAGTGACAAGGTCAGCACGCCATCCACGAGACGTCCCGAAGTGTGGTCGTTGTCGTGCGTCACGATCGTGGCGACCGGGGATGCGCCGGTAGATTGAGCCACCGTGACCGAACTGACGCAAGGAAACACGAGCGCGATGGACGCGCGAACCAGACATCCAGTCATGGACATGCGGCACTCCGGGTTGGCTCGGGCACTCGCGAACGGTACCGAAATCTCGGGCTTTGTATCCCCGCGTCAACCATGAGGCAGCACCACCGTCGAAGTAGGTGGCCGGGCGTGCGACGGGCATCGCTTGTTGATTGCGACAATCACGCTGCTTGCCCATACCAGCCAGGTGCGACTTTCAGAAGAGCCGGGTCGTGCGCTTTCCGGATCGTGCCGCTGCCATAGATCTGTTCGACGCGTGTTGAACCGGGCGCTGGCCGCTCGGGGCTCTTGAGATTCAGGTCCTTTCCAGGGTGCCGGCAGGCCCGCGGTTGGAATGACCCGTGACGGTAGACTCCTAATCCCCTTCCCCGAGCTGCAGCCCGGCCTGCCGGCGCTCCACGTCGATCTCCCGCACCCGGTCATCGCTGACGAACCGGCGGCGAACCCGGCCCCCGAGGCCGTCGAGGTACGTGTACGCGACGGGAACGACCACCAGCGTCAGCAACGTCGACGTGTTCAGCCCGCCGATCACCGCCCGCGCCATCGGCGC
>CAMPKM010000178.1 GCA_946887155.1 uncultured Gemmatimonadota bacterium | reverse complement strand
ATCGTCGCGCCACCGATCCTTGGCCAACTCGACATCGACCCGGCCGCGCAGGCGGCGCTTCAGGCAAGCGCCAGTGAGTCTGCCCAGGCCACGGCCGAGAGCGTCCAGCGAATTCCCGGCTTCGCGAACTGGCTGATCGACCTGGTGCCGAGTAATCCCGTGCGCGCGGCCGCCGACGGCGCGATGCTGCCGCTGATCGTGTTCACCCTGGCGTTCGGGCTCGCGGTGGCTGGCTTGAAGGGTGAGACCCGGTCGGCCGTGGTAAAGGTGTTCGAGGCGATCCGCGACGCCGCGATGACGCTGGTGGGCTGGATCCTCGTGACGGCGCCGATTGGCGTGTTTGCGCTGGCCTTTGCACTCGTCGTCCGGCTCGGCATCTCGGCGATCGGCGCGCTGGCGGGGTATATCGCACTCGCCTCCATCCTGACGTTCGTGTTCGGGATCCTGGTGCTGTATCCTGTGGCGGCGCTGCTGGGGAAGGTTTCGATCCGCGATTTTGCACGTGCCCTGGTGCCGGCACAGGCGGTCGGTATCAGTTCGCGTTCGTCGCTGGCCGCGCTGCCGGCGATGATCGAGGGGGCGCGCAACCAGCTCCGGCTGCCTGACGACATCACGAGCTTCTTCCTGCCGCTGGCGGCCTCGGTCTACCGGATCGGCACGGCCATCGGCCAGACGGTGGGCGTGGTGTTCATCGCCGAACTATACGGCGTCACGTTAGGCCCGGCGCAGATGGCGAGCGTGGTACTGACCGTCGTGCTCACGAGCTTCAGCGTGCCGGGCATTCCCGGCGGGACCATCATCATCATGGCGCCGGTGCTGATCGATGCCGGACTGCCCGTGGAGGGTATCGGAATCCTGCTAGGCGCGGACACGATTCCGGACATGTTCCGCACGACGGCCAACGTGACGGGACACATGACGGCGGCGGCGATCATCAGCGTGCCTGAGCGGAAGCTGGTCGCGACTGTCGACACGTGATTCGAATCGTACTTCGGGTCTGACGCGCTCCGTGGTCCCCCGCAGGCAGATCATCAATCGTCAATCGTCAATCGTCAATCGTCAATCGTCAATCCAGCGAATCAACCGCGCCGCCGCTGCAGTCTTTCCACCCGCGACCTCACGTCCCGCACGCGTGGCTGCAATTCAGGGTCTGCGTTCTTCCAGAGTTCGACGAACGCGGTGTAATGCTCGAGCGCCTTGTCGATCTGTCCCTTCGCCTCGTACATCTCGCCCAGCCGTTGCCGGAGCGACGCGAGGTAGAATGCGTCGGTCATGAGCCGGGTGTGGTGATGCGTATTCAGGTATGCCTCACCCGCCGTTATAGCGGAATCCGCCAGCTGCATGCGATCCAGCATCATGAATCGGGAAATGCGCAGGGCGTCGACGCGCTCGTTCGGCGCGGACGCCGCGCGATCGACGCTGGCGAGCGCTTCCGGGTAGCGTCCGTACGCCATCGCCAGCGACGCATCGTTGAGCGCCTCCCATGAGGGCCGGTCGAGGAGCTTGCCCGCGTCTTCCCAGCTCCGGCGGGCGTCGGCGTGCCACTGTTTGGCGCGAAGCGTGTCCTTCAGCAGCGCCGCGATGAGCAGCATCTGCCCATAGTCGCGATCGAGGAACGGAATGGAATCGACTGGGGCGCGACGCAGCGCCCGGTCCAGAAGGCCGCGAGCGCCGGCGGGGTTCTCGTACACGAGCGTGTAGATCAACACCGAGTCCAGGCCGGCATTCAACCGGGCCAGCGCGGTGGCACCAGCCTGTTCTTGCCGCACGCGCAGATCCGCGCTGAGTCGCATGGATTCCTTCGCCCGCCCCCGTGTTGCGGCCAGGTGCATGCCGAAGTTCCGTTGCTGAATCATGCCGGTGCGCGATGTACTCACCTTGGGCTCGATCTCCTTCAATATCTGTTCGGCGCGGTCATGGTCACCGAGGAGAATCGCCTTGAACGCTGGCGCCCGGAGGGCGATCGGGTTGTTCGGGAAGCGGCGGAGAAAGTCCTCCATGAGGGTGTCGACCGTTGCCCAACGTTCAAGCCGGGTTGCCGCCGGTATGGCATTCGAGAACTGGATGGCGCTCGCGCCCGGCTGATTGATGGCGCGCCGATAATACTCGAGCGCCTTGTCCCACTGGCGTCTTTTGGTCAGCGTGTTGGCCGCGTTATTCAGGGCGATGATGTTGAGTGAATCGCGCGCCAGGACGGCTTCGTACGCGGCCAGGGCGCGCTCCTCGTCCACTTCGAGTCCATACGTATAGTAGGAGGCAAACGTGAGCTGGCGTTCCACCTCGCTGAGCCGGTCGGCGTGCTTGAACGCCTGGATCGCGGCGTCGCGGGCTGCCGCGAACTCGAACGTGTTGTTGTAATTGCTGGCCAGGCGCCGCCAGGCCATCGCGAACGTGGAATCAATGGCGACGGCTTCACGCAGGAGCGGAACCGAGCGCGTGTAGTCGGACGTCTGGTCGAAGATGACATTCGCGGCGGTGTACTTGCGGAGCGCTTCGAGCGAATGCGTGGTGACCCGGTCGAGGGCATTGGCCTCGCGGATCTGCTTCAGTGGCTCGCCCGCCCGCGTTCGTACCTGCTTCCCGAGCCGGCCGATCGCGGGAATCAGCTCGTTTTCGCTCCCCGCTTCCTCACTGAAGGTGGCGAGTTGCTCGCCGTTGGCCGTCATCAGCCGCGTGGTGAGGATGTAGCGCCCGCCCAGGGACACGATGTCGCCGTCGAGGACGGCCTTGATGCCTTCACGCGTAGCGATGGTGCGGGCGAGCTCGAAGTCGACGCGGGTATTCGGCGGGCGCTGCATCAGGCGCATCGCATCGATGGTCGCCAGGCGCGGGAAGACGCGGAACAGGGTCGATTGCGACAGGTCAGCCCGCAGCGCCTCGGTCACCGTGAGTCCGAGCGCCGAGTCGCTGGCCGGGCTGGCGAAGTCGACGAGGATGATCTGGTCCCCCGCCCCGAGCTTGCCCGCCGCCGCGAGGGAACCAGCGGGCCCGATGCCTAACGCGCGCATCACCATCCAGCCGACGACCATCACGATGAAGGCGCCAACGGCGACCGCGCCACCCATCCAGGTCCGTCGCCAGGAGACATGCGGGCTGGCCTTGATGGCGAACGTGTGCAACGTGCCGGCCGCCGCGGTCGAGCTGCCGCCGGGCGTGAACGTGGGCGTCGCGGTAAAGGTCCGGTGGGCGATGCGCTGGACCCAGGCTGTGAAGCCGATGACGGGAAGTCCGGCAAACGTCACCCCGATCGCGCCGGGCAGGACCCAGTCCGGCAGCCCGATGACCACCGTCGCCGCCCACGCCGTCAGCAGCACCAGAGCCGTGCCTAACGCCCAGAGCGACACGGCGCGGCCGATGTGGATGCGTCCGGCCAGGATGCCCGGCGCGGCCGTGGCAGCGCCACTCGACGTCACGGTGTCCAGCACGCGCGCCACGTCGCCGGCCGATTGAGGCCGCGCCGCCGGATCCTTCTCGAGGCACTGCATGACGAGCGCCGCCAGGGCCTCGGGCGCGTCGGACCGCTACTCGCGCACGTCGCGCGGCTTTTCGCCCAGGTGTGCCCCCAGCAGCCGCGCGGGTGACTGCCCGCTGAACGGCGGGCGCCCGGTGAGCACCTCGTACGCCATGCAGCCGAACGCGTAGATGTCCGACCGGTGGTCGATGTTCGGGTCGCCCGCCGCCTGCTCGGGCGCCATGTAGGCCGGCGTGCCGATGGACGTTCCCGCCTGCGTGAGCGTCTCTCCGCCGCCACCGGTTCGCGCGGCACTGATGGCCTTGGCGATCCCGAAGTCGGTGACGGTGGCACTCCCTTCGCTGAGCAATACGTTGTCCGGCTTGATGTCGCGATGCACGACGCCGCGCGCATGAGCAAATGCCAATGCCCGGGCGACGTCGCGCAGCACGCTTACGGCCTCGGTCGTGGGAAGCGGACCCCCGCCCAACCTTGCCCTGAGGGACTCGCCTTCCACGTACGGCATGGTGAACCACGGGAGTCCGCTCGCATCCCCGGACGACAGCACCGGCACCACATGCGGATGCTGCATCTGCGCGGCGAGGAGGATCTCGCGCTTGAACCGGTCCACGGACACACCCGCCGCCAGCTCCGGCGAGAGCACCTTCACGACGACGCGCCGCGAGAGGGAGCGCTCCATGGCCACGTATGTCCGTGACATCCCGCCGCCCCCGAGCTCGCGCTCGATGGCATAAGCGTCACCTAACGACAACTGGACCTGCGACCGGATCTCGTCCGCCAGAATTCTGCTCCGCTAAAGCCTCAGAAATCTGAGGGCGGTCGTGCGCCGGGGGCAGAGGGCGCCTCATAGTGCTTCGCCTCCGTCCGCCGCCCCACGACTGGTGTTCGAACCCTTCAGAACAGCTAGACGCCCGGCGCCACCTTGCAGTTGTCCTTGAACAGGAACTTTGCGTCGCGCGGCGTCTCCAGCATCTTGAACCACTGGTTCAGCCACGCCTTCGTGTCGTTCCGATAGCGGCCGTCGAGTCCTGGCGTTTCATCGTACAACTTCAGGATCGCGTCCTTGTTCTTGAAGTATGGAATGAAAAACTCGGCCAACTCTGACGGATCCTTGCAAGGACCGCGATACAGCCGCTCCCTCACGTTGCGGATGCCAAGGCGAGGATCGGGGGTGGCATAGCGGGTGCCGACAAGCCCGGTAAAATCGAGATCATAGATCACCGGCATCAGGTTGCCGTTCCGCTGCCTTACCAGCCGCACGTTATGGAGCGCGGCCAACGACCAGTCGACGTGCCCGATGAAGGCGGCGAAGATCGACATCTCGAGGATCTGCTTCGGGTCCACATCGTCGAAGAGCGCGCGGCGGATCTCCACGACCTCACCTTCCATCCGCTTCGCCACGTCGTCCTCATGCTCGAGGAACACTGCGTTGCGCGTCTCGATCGGCTTGTTGGTCGCCGAATCGACATACGTCACCCGCGCCAGGCGCGCCCGATAACTGCGCGGCGTGACCAGGTTGTGCACCTTGTACGCGAGATATTCGCGGATCATGTACTCCTCGTACATCGCGTTCCCGTTGCAGTGCGTGACGAGCTTCAGCTTGTCCTGGCCGTTGAAGATCGTCTCCTTCACCTCGCCCTTCTTGAAGTCGAGCCGCAGCGGCACGAACGAGCAGTTGCGATTGGCCAGGCGATAGTGGCCCCGGGTACGAAGCTCCACGGGGATCTTCAGCTCCCCTCCGTTGCCATCGGCCATGCGGACTTCGCCCCAGTACTCGGTCGTACTGAGCGTGTCGCGATCCTTCGAGATGACCTTGTAATTGCCGACGAGCGTCAGCTCGAGCGGTTTGTCGTCCGTGAACAGGCGGCGCTCATCAGCGTCCTTCTTCCATTCCGCGACCTTCTCGGCGGATGGCGGCTCCTTGGCTCCGTCCTTCTGGTTCTGTGCCGTCGCAATCGAGGGCGCGCCGAGCAGAATGCCAGCGGTCAGTGCGAGCAGGGAGGATTGGGGGATGTGTCTCAGGCCCATCGTTCTACCTCCACGTTGGCGACGAACGGCGCCGCCTCATTGGTGAGCATGGTCGAAATGGCGTCCAGGTTCTGACCCTTCTTCGGGCGCACGGCGTACACGATACGTGCCTCGCCGTCCGTCCGCTCTATACGAACCATCTTCCATCGTTTCAGGTTCGATTCCAGCACCGCTTCCACGGCCGGCTGAGCCTGGTCGGGGTCGCCAACGTGGACGGTGATGCGTCCCTCGAACCGCGGCCCCTCGTCTTCGCCGTCGGTGGTCATCCCGAACTTGGTCTTCTGCCGGTCCAGCCGGGCCTGGAGGGCGTCGAGTTGCGCCGGAGCCATCGAGTCCAGGATCTCACGGTCGAGACGGGCAACGAACTGGCTGGTGCGATTCGCGATCGCCACCGCGCGCTCGAAATGCTTCTGGGCCCGTTCACCCTCGAGCGACGGTGGCGTCCGGGCGAAATCCAGGTACCAGAGGATCAGTACGACCGTCACGAACAGGACGGACAGCACCGCAGCCGTCTCGAGTTGCACGCCACACGCCAGGCCTAACGCCATCACCGCGAACACGAACGTGGCGTCGCGGCTGTCCTCGAGGGCAACACGGAAACGGACCGCGGCCACGATGCCGGCGAGGCTGAACGCGAGGGCGATGTTGCTCCGCACCAGCGTTGCCACCATGGCCACCACGATCGGCAACAGCAGCAGCGTGTGCACCACCGACTGCGAGTAGCCCTTCTTCTGCCGCGTGAACATGTACGTCCAGGACACCGGCAGGCAGAAGATGATCGCCGCCGTGGCGGCAATGATCCCCATCAGGATCACCGCGATCGGAGGCAGGAGCTCGATCGCGGGGTCGGGTGTCGTGAACGTGGTAACGGTCGAAGGCGTCAGTCCGACCAGCGGCTGCGTCGCGCTCTGGACGAGTCCCCTCAATGAGGCCGGCAGGTACTTCCACGCCAGCC
>CAMPKM010000177.1 GCA_946887155.1 uncultured Gemmatimonadota bacterium | reverse complement strand
GCACCCAGTGACTTGTTGTCCCAGGCGTCGTAGGCTGGCGGCGACGGCTCGGTGAAATGCGGCGGACGCCGCCGCCCCATCACGATGGCGCCGACCCGGATGGCTTCGAGCGGCAGTCCGCCGGCCCGCGGCGTGAACGCCGAACCGATCTCGAACAATCGTACGTCACCCTGCATGCGGCTCAGGTTGTATTCGGCGCGCCGGGCCAGCGTCTCCAGCAGCGAGCGCCGCAGGTGCGGTTCGTCCTCCGCCAGCGGATTCGTGACCCGCACGTGCGTGTCGTCCGCGCCGCGCACGAACGGCAGCGGGCGGACTTCGCTCAGGCCTTCGCCAATCAGCATGTCACGCACCCGCCGACCGGTCAGGTGCAGTGGATGGTCCGGCACCGTACCCGGGCGGAACGGATTGACGGCGTCGGACAATACGTCGTAGCCGCGGAGGCGGGCGATTTCCTCGACGAGGTCGGCATCACGCGATACGTCGCGGCGCCAACTGGGCGGCGTCACCTTCAGGTGTCCGTCCGCTCCCTGCTGCACCGCGAATCCGACCGACGACAGCAACCGTATCATCTCGTCCACCGGAACGCCGTCGCCTAACAACCGCTCGGCCCTCGCCGGCCGGAGGTCGACCGCCGCCGGCCGGACGGGTTCGCGGCCGACGTAGATCGGCGCGCCATCGACGGATCCACCAGCCACCTTCACGATGAGCCCGGCCGCGAGCTCGAGCAGCGGAACAACCGCGGCACCATCGACGCCACGCTCGAAGCGGTAGCTGGCGTCGGTTGAGAGGCCGAGCGCACGACGCGTGACCCGCAGGCGTGACGCGTCGAACGATGCCACCTCGAGCAGGATGTCGGTCGTGGCCTCTGTCACCTCGGAATCGCGGCCGCCCATGACGCCGCCCACCGCGACGGACACGTTCGCGTCGGCGATCATCGTCATGCGTTCATCGAGTGCGCGGTCCACGCCGTCGAGGGTGACGAGCCTCTCCCCCGCCCTGGCCTTCCGGATCACGACTGTCTGCCCGCCCAGCTTCGACAAATCGAAAGCGTGCATCGGCTGGCCATATCCGTGCAGCATGTAGTTGGTCGCGTCGACGATGTTCGAGATGGGACGGAGCCCTACGGCCTCGAGCCGCCTGACGAGCCAATCGGGACTGGGCGCGACGCGAACGCCGCGGATCACTACGCCCATGTAGGCCGGACACCCTTCGCTGTCCTCGAGGCGTATCGTGACGCCGGCGCTGGACGCTTCGCGGTCGCCACGAACCGGGACCGGCAGCGGCAGCCCGGGCAGGTCACGCATCTCGTCAGGCAGTTGCACATGCGCGTTCGCCAGCGCGGCGACTTCACGCGCGATGCCCGCGTGCGACAGCAGGTCGGGCCGGTTCGGTAGCACGTCGACCTCGTAACGCACGTCGGCGACGTCTACCGCATCGAGGAACGGGGTGCCCGGCGCCACATCGACGTCGAGCGCCATGATGCCGGAGTGGTCGGCGCCGAGCCCCAGCTCCCGCGACGAGCACAACATCCCGTTGGATGTTTCCCCGCGAATCTTGCGTTTCTCGAGTTTGATGCCGCCGGGCAGCGTGATGCCGGCCCGCGCAATCGGGTACAGCGTCCCCTCGGTCACCACTGGTGCGCCACAGACGACATCGAGCAGTTCGCCGCTGCCGTCGTCGACCTTCGTCACCCAGAGCGTGTCGGCGTTAGGGTGACGGCCGGCCGTGATGACGCGCGCCACCACGACATCGGCGAGATCGGCGCGCAGCTTCTCCATGTGATCGACCGTGGCTACGTGCGCCGAAAGCAGGTCGCGGACCTGCTCCGGCGTCCGTCCGTGCGGCACCAGGGCTTTGAGCCATTCGTGAGAGATGATCATGTGCCGAGCTGTTCCAGGAAGCGCACGTCGGAGTCGTAGAGCAGCCGGATGTCGGGAATGCCGTAGCGGGACATGGCGATGCGGCCCGGACCCATGCCGAAGGCCCAGCCGGAATAGCGTTCACTGTCGAGTCCCGCCGACTCGAGGACGGCCGGATGCACCATGCCGCAGCCCATGATCTCCAGCCAGCGGGGCCCGCGGCCGTCGCCGAGGTCGACCTCGACTTCCATTTGGGCCGACGGCTCCGTGAACGGAAAGTAGGACGGCCCGAAGCGGGTCCGCGTCGTATTGCCGTAGAACTTCCGTGCAAACAATGCCAGCGTCGCCTTCAGGTCGGCGAACGAGATACCCTCGTCGATCGCCAGCCCTTCGAGCTGCGAAAAGACCGGCGCATGCGTGGCATCGAAGAAATCGCGGCGATACACGTTCCCCGGCGCGAGCACGCGGATCGGCGGCGCGTAGGCCTGCATCGTCCGGACCTGCACCGGTGACGTGTGCGTCCGCAGCACCTGCCCCTCACCCAGGTAGAGGGTATCGTGCATGTCCATCGCCGGGTGATCGGCCGGAAAGTTCAGCGCGCCGAAGTTGTACCATTCGTGTTCGGCTTCCGGGCCTAACGCGACGGTGAAGCCCAGCTCGCGGAAGATGGCCTCGATCTCATCGATGACGATGGAGACCGGGTGCCGCGCGCCGCGCCACGACGGACGCGCCGGCATCGTCGGATCGAGTAGTGCGTCGGGGGTCGACGCCGCCAGCCGGGATCGCGCCGCGTCGAGGGCTGCCTCGGTCGCCACTCGCCAGGCGTTGAACCGGCGCCCGGCCTCCGGGCGATCCTCCTTCGGCAGCGTGCTGAGGGCGCCGCTGAGGACCGACACGACGCCGCTGGTGCGACCGACCAGCTGCACGCGCGCCGCCTCGACCGCCTCGGTCGTCGTCGCGGCGGGGATGAGCTCATCGGCGCGCGACTGCGCCCGATCGATCTCGGCGATGAAGTGTTCGAGAGTGCTGATGGTGCCGGTCATGAACGGGATGCAAGAGGGGATGGCGGGGAGATGGAGGGGTCATCTCACGTCCGCCATCCCCCATCCGCGATCTGTCGTCAGGCCAGCGCGCTCTTGGCGGCGTTGGCCAGCGCGGTAAACGCCGCTTCGTCCCGCACGGCGAGGTCGGCCAGCACCTTGCGGTCGATCTCGATTCCCGCCTTGCGCAGCCCGTTCATGAAGACGCTGTAGCTCATCTCGTTCTGGTGCGCGGCCGCGTTGATGCGCGTGATCCAGAGGCGGCGGAAGTCACGCTTCTTGTTGCGGCGGTCGCGGTATGCATAACGCCAGCCGCGCTCCACCGTTTCCTTGGCCGGGCGCCAGAGCTTGCTGCGCGCGCCGAACGCCCCGCGCGCCGCTTTCATGATCTGCTTCTTGCGCTTCAGGCGCACCACATTCGATTTGACTCTTGGCATCGTTCGCTCCTACGCCTGCAAGAGACGCTTCAGCACGCGCGTCTCGCCGTTGGTGGACACGATCGTGGCGCGACGCAGGTGGCGCTTCCGCTTGGCGTCCTTCTTGGTGAGGATGTGGCTCTTGTTGGCCTTCAGGCGGCGGATCTTCCCGGTACCGGTCACCGAGAAGCGTTTCTTCGCGCCTTTGTGCGATTTCATCTTGGGCATCGTTCAGTCCTGATTATCGGGGCGAAAGGATCATCGTGAGTTGCTTGCCTTCCATCTTGGCCGCGCTCTCGATCTTGGCGACATCTGCCAATTCCGTGGCGACCCGGTCCACTACCGCCACGCCCAGCTCCGGATGGGCGATCTGCCGCCCGCGAAACATCAGCGTGACCTTGACCTTGTTCTTCTCTTCGAGAAACCGCCTGGCATGACGCGTCTTCGTGTCGAAATCGTGCTCGTCGATGCCGGGCCGATACTTCACTTCCTTGAGCTGGATGACGTGCTGCTTCTTCTTCGCGATCCGCGCCTGCTTGGCCTGCTCGAACTTGAACTTGCCGAAGTCCATCACCCGGACGACGGGCGGTCTTGCCGTGGCGGCGACTTCCACCAGGTCGAGCCCATGTTCTTCGGCCAGCGCCATGGCCTTGTCCACTTCCATGATTCCCAGTTGGGCGCCATCGTGTCCGATGACGCGTACAGGGCTGATGCGGATCTGTCGATTGACGCGAATGCGTTTGGATGCGTCCTGAATGGCAACGTCTCCTGCGTTAGGTGACTCGTCAGGCACCCGCCTGACAAGGGTGAAACAAAAGCGCGGACCCACTGGGAGCCCGCGACACGCGACCCCGGCGAACGCCGGTCGCGAATTCATGGACTCCTGCAGCACCTCAACGTGAGGGCCGGAGGGTGAGAGCCGAGGGCTCTGCTTTCCGAGTTGTGAGGCCTGAAGCTAATAGCGCAAAGCGCAAAGCGCAAAGGGGTTAGACGCACCGGTTCAACCAGTTCAGAAGCCCGCGACCCCTACTGGTCGCCCTGAGCCTGGCGCCCCGCGCCCAGTCCGTAACCCTTCCCATCCACCATGATCCGACCGGACAAGACGGACGCATCGTGCTCGAACACCACCAGCCACTCCTCGGCCACCGCACGCTTCAGGATCACCCGTTTGGTCTCCAGCGTGCGCAGCGGCTCGACGTCGTAACCCATGATCCATGGAAGGGGGATGTGAGCGGACGTCGGCATGAGATCGGCCGGATAAAACGCCCGGGCCCCATCGCTCTCGATCAGGACGCTCTGGTGATGCGGCGTGTGGCCGGGGGTCGGGATGAGCGTGATCCCGGGCCAGACCTCGACCTCGCCCGATACGAAGTCGAACTGGCCGGCCGCGACGACCGGCTCGAAGTTGTGCGCGAAATAGCTGGCGGCGGTGCGTTCATTGGTGTGGGTCGCCCAGTCGTATTCGCCGTGCTGGACGACATAGCGCGCATTCGGGAACGTGGGACGCACCACACCGCCGCCGTCGACCCACGTGTTTCCGCCAGCGTGATCGAAATGCAGGTGCGTGTCGATCATCAGCGAAACGTCCTCCGCCCGCACGCCAATCTCGCGCAGGCCGTCCTCGAGCAGGGTCCGGCTCTCTTGTCCGGCGTTCTCGACTCCGTAGATCTCGTGGAACTTCGCGTTCTCCTTGTTCCCTGCTCCGTTGTCGATCATCACGAGTCCGCGCTCGTGCTCGATGAGCAGGCAGCGCATGCCTAACTGGATCCGGTTCCGCTCGTCGGCGCGGATGCGACGCTCCCAGAGCGGCTTGGGTACGACGCCGAACATGGCGCCGCCGTCGAGCTTCTGTCCGCCGGTCTGGATCGCGTGCACCTTGAGCCGGCCGACGTGAAACGTTTGCACCAGCGGTCCGGGTGCACTCATGCGGTCATCTCTCCGTCGGTCCAGCCGGGCATGCCCCGGCGCTTGCGGCGCCCGCGTCCCCGCGACGGCACGCGCCTGGTGAGGGTACGCAGATCCTCGAGCGTTTCGCACCCGCGGTCGCGCGCCGCCGACAGGAGGCGCAACAGCACCTTCGCCGTCGCCAACGCGTCGCCACCGGCGCGGTGCCGGGCGTGATTCTCGATGCCGTAGTAGTACGACAGCGAGTCCAGCGACCGGCGCTTGATGTTCGGCACGACGGCGCGCGCCAGCTTCACCGTACAGAGCTTCTCGCCGGCGAGCTGCTGCCCGCCGAAGCGGGACAGTTCGGTCGATACGAAACGCCAGTCAAAGGCCGCGTTATGCGCGACGAACACGTGACCTTGCAGCACGTCGGCGATGCGGGCCGCGACGTCACGGATCGTCGGCGCCCGGCGCACCATGTCCCACGTGATTCTCGTCAGGCGTGAGACCTGTGCCGGGATCGGACGCTCGGGATTCACCAGCGTCTCGAAGACATCGACGATCTGGCCGCCGGCGACCGTGACTGCGCCGAACTCGGTAATGCGATCGCCGCCCCCCGGGCTGCCGCCCGTCGTTTCCACGTCGACGACGACATACGTGAGTGCATCGAGGTGTCGCGCCACGGACTGTTGCAGCCGCTGGACACGCGACTCGCGCACCAGCGTCCAGCGACCGTCAGTGCCACGCTGGACGTCGGACGTCTGGGTGAACAGTGCGAGCGCCAGCTGTTCGGCCACCGCGGGCGGCGCGCCCGGCAGCCGGCAGACGTGTTCAATCAACGGCACGGAACCCGACGGTCCGGCTTCGAGAAACGAGCGCGCCCTGTCCACCAGCGGAGACGAAGGCGTCTCGACAGAAATAAACGGCTGAACGACGACTTCGCTCGCAACTGAGCTCGCTCGTCCCTGCAGGCCGCTTGCAGCTGACCGCCCCAGCCGTCGCGTCATGTCGTCAAAACTATACAGGCGCGCGGTTTGCGCGGTTACGGGTTTTGACATGAGGGAGATGCTCACTAGCCCAAACGAACCGAACCGAATACACTTGTGAATGATTTCACAAGCTCATTGGCCCGTGAAGAAAATCGCTGAAAGTACCGTCCGCCGCCTCTCCGCCTATCTCCGCTTTCTCGAGGAGTCGGCTGACAAAGGTGTCGAGACCATTTCCAGCGATGCACTGGCCAGGCGCGGTGGGACCACATCGGCTCAGGTG
>CAMPKM010000176.1 GCA_946887155.1 uncultured Gemmatimonadota bacterium | reverse complement strand
CCCCCTCCCAAAAACGATTCGCGAGATCCGTGGTTTTCGCGGGATCCGCGACCCTGGGTTTTTTTGCTTCTTGAGCGGCCGAGGCGAAGGGCAAAAAAGCCTGAGACGCGGATGCCGCGAAAACGACGGGTTGCGCGAAGAAATGCGAGTGGCTGACTATAGGCCGGCTCGAAGCTGGAATGCTGAGTCGCCGGGAATCGTGCAATCTCAGACCAGGGCACTCAGGGATTCGCGTAAATTCGCTCGATCAGCGATGACTCGCCGTTCTCGCGGGCGTACATTATGGTCTCCCCCAAGGGACTTCAGCGAGGCCAGAATGAACCGACGCGACTTTTCCATGCGACTTGCCGGCGCTGTTGGCGCGCTTTCGCTCGGAAACTCCAGACTCGGCGCTTCATCGTTCGTTGATACGAAGCGTTTGCAAGGTACCAATGCGCTGAGAGTCAACGGCGATCGCATCAATCAGCAACTGACCGCCTTATCGGAATTCGGCAAGAATCCGTACGGCGGCGTCAGCCGGACGGCGTACAGCGATGCCGACAAGCAGGGCCGCGCGTACGTGATGGGACTGATGCGCGAGGCTGGTCTCGAGACCTCGATCGACGTCGCCGGCAATATCATCGGCAAGCGCGCCGGTTCGAACGCGGCGCTCAAGCCGGTCATCTTCGGTTCGCACATCGATTCGGTGCCGGACGGGGGCAATTACGACGGCGACGTCGGCGTGCTGTCATCGATCGAACTGGCGCGGACGCTCCGCGAGCGGAACCACGTCACGAAGCACCCGTTCGAGGTCATCATCTTCCAGAACGAGGAAGGCGGCACGATCGGGAGCCGGGCGTTCGTCGGCCATCTGCCTGACAAGGACCTCGACCTCGTTGCCAAGAGCGGCAAGACGCTGCGCGACGGGATCACTTTCTTAGGCGGCGATCCCACCAAGCTGTCCACGCTGCACTGGAAGAAGGGCGACTATGCCGCGTACGTCGAGCTGCACATCGAGCAGGGTGGGAATCTCGACGCCGAGGGGCTGAACATCGGGGTCGTGGAAGGGATCGTAGGGATCGGCTGGTGGGACGTGACCATCGACGGCTTCGGCAACCATGCAGGCACGACGCCGATGAACAACCGTCGCGACGCGTTGATGGCGGCAGCGAAGTACGTGCAGATGGTGAACCGCGTGGTCACGTCCGAGCCGGGACGCCAGGTCGGCACCGTCGGCCGGATCCAGGCCTTCCCCGGCGCGCCTAACGTGATCCCCGGGCAGGTGCAGACGACCCTCGAGGTCCGCGATCTCGACAAGGCGAAGATCGTCCGCCTCGCCAACAAGGTCATGGAAGAGGCGAAGAAGATCGGCGCCGAAAATGGTACGACCTTCACATTCAAGGAGACGTACCTGAGCGAACCGGCGATCATGGACACCAGCGTCCAGAAGACGATCGAAGCGAGCGCGAAGGGCGTGGGCCTGACGACGAAGTACCTGCCGAGCGGCGCGGGACATGACGCGCAGTACATGGCGCAGATCTGTCCGACCGGAATGATCTTCTGCCCGAGCGTGGGCGGGATCAGCCACTCACCGAAGGAGTTCACCAAGCCACAGGATGTTGTGAACGGAGCGAACGTGCTCCTGCAAACAATTCTTGCTTTGGATGCCTTGTAATGCGGAGTCCAACTGGGGGAAGAGCGTAGAAGCGTGAAATGAGGCGTGAGATAAGGCGTGAGATGAGGCGTGAAATGAGGCGTGAAAGACGGCGTGAATGAAACCGGGAGGGAGCGTGGATTACTGTTCACGAACATTCCATTCCGTTCCATGCGCGTCATGATTCTTGCCAGAGTTGTCCTAGCTGCGGCGGCGCTGATCGCGACTGACGTCGCTGCGCAGAATCCGCGCTACGACCTGTTGATCAGTGGCGGCACGGTGATCGACGGTACCGGATCGCCTCGCTACCGCGCGGACGTCGCCATTGCCGCGGGTCGGATCGCCACGGTCTCGCGGACGCCGATCGATGCCGCACTCGCGCGCCGGCGCATCGATGCCACGGGACTCATTGTTTCGCCGGGGTTCATTGACCTGCACGCGCATATCGAGCCCATTCTCGACATGCCGGACGCCGAGTCGCATGTGCGGCAAGGCGTGACATTGGCGTTAGGCGGACCGGATGGTGGTGGCGCCAGTCCCATGGGACCCTACCTCGCCCGTGTCGACCAGCAGAAACTCGGCTTGAACGTGGCGTTCCTCACCGGTCACAACACGATCCGGCGAGCAGTGATGGGCACGGCCAATCGAGCGCCGACTCCCGCGGAGCTGGACCGCATGCGGATGATGGTGGCCAGCGCAATGGGCGATGGCGCGTTCGGGTTGAGCACGGGGTTGCGATACATCCCGGGCTTCTACTCCAACACCGACGAAGTCGTGGCGCTGGCGCAGGTGGCGGCTGACTCCGGCGGCTTCTACACGTCGCACCTGCGCGAAGAGGCCGTCGGCCTGTTCGAGGGCGTTGCCGAGGCGCTGGAAATCGGCCGGCGGGCGCACATCCCGATCGTGCTTACGCACCACAAGGCGGTTGGCCAGCGGATGTGGGGGAAGAGCACCGTCACGCTGGCGATGGTCGACTCGGCGCGTCGAGCCGGGACCGACGTCATGATCGACCAGTATCCGTTCACCGCCAGTCACACCGGCATCGACATCCTGATGCCGCCGTGGGCGATGGCGGGTGGTGACAGCGCCCTGAAGCGGCGACTGGCCGATCCCGTGCTCAACGACAGCATTGAAAAGGATGTCATCTTTGCGCTCATCAATGATCGCGGCGGCGGCGACCTCAAACGCGTTCAGTTCTCGCGGGTCACCTGGGACTCGACGCTCAACGGGAAGACGCTCTATGACCTCGTGACGCGGCTCAACATCGAGCCCACGATCGAGAACGCGGCGCCGGTCGTCATCGACGTCGTCCTGCGGGGCGGGGCACGGACGATCTTTCACATCATCGATGAGGGTGACGTGAAGCGGATCATGGCGCATCCGCAGACCATGATCGCCAGCGACGGCCGGTTGAACAGGCTGGGCGAGGCGGTGCCGCACCCTCGCGCGTACGGTACGTTCCCCCGCGTGTTAGGCAGATACGTGCGCGAGGAAAAAGTACTTACGCTCGAACAGGCGGTGCGCAAGATGACGTCGATGCCGGCGATGCGCATGGGCCTGACCGATCGCGGTTGCCTGCGCGAAGGATGTGCGGCCGACGTCACGATCTTCAGCGCCGAGCGCGTGCGGGACGTCGGGACGTTCACCGACCCCCATCATTACCCCGAAGGCATTCCGTGGGTAATCGTGAACGGCGTCCCCGTGGTCGCGAACGGAACGTTCACAACCGCGAGGCCAGGCGTGGTTCTGAAGAGAAAGAAGGAACAGGAACGAAAGTAGAGTCCGGACCCTATTCTCCATTCCCTATTCCCTATTCCCAGTCATCACGTTAGGCGTGTAGGCGATGCCATCTGGCGTCTCGCCCGCGGGAATGTGACCGACCACCTGACGCGTGCGCATGTCAACGACCATCACGCGAGCCTGCGTACTCAGCGACTCGAGCAGGTAACGTCCATCGGGTGTGATCGTCACGCCCTGCGGACCGGCACCGGGAAGCGACAGGCGAGATAGCTCACGGCGCGTGGCGCGATCGAGGAAGCGCACCTCGTTGTTGCGCAGATCGGGTATCACGACCGTCTTCATGTCGGGCGTGAACAGGACGCGATACGGCCAGCTCACACCTTCGGCGGCCGTCGTCACGATGCCCGTCGCGGGGTCGACCACGCTCACCTTGCCCGTCGCATTGCTGCCGACCCAGACCTCGCGACCGTCGGGTGTCACGTTGATGGCCTCCGGCGTGTTGGGCACAGGAATACTCCGCAGATACGTACCCGCCACGATATCCAGCTCCGACACGGTGTGATCTGCCATGTCGCCGGTCCATGCCCGGCGGCCGTCGCTCGTGACGCCAACCATGTGGGACCCACGCTTGGTGGTTGGAATCGCCTTCCGGATTTCGCCCGCCGCCACCGCCACGATCACCACGTGATTCGTGCGCTCTGACGTCACCGCCACCAGCGAATCGCCTGGGAGGTAGACGATCCCGTGCGGCCCGGTGTACTGGCCAAGGCTGATCGTGCGGGTCACGCGCTTCCCCGGGACGTCGATCACGGTCAGCGTCGGTGCGTTGCCGCTGCCGTAGTCAGTGACGACCGCCGTGCGTCCATCGCGCGAGAGCACGACCTCGTGCGGATTGTTCCCCGTCGGCAACGTCGCCAGCGCCCGGCCGGACGCGACGTCGATGATGGTCGCGGTCGACGGCGACTTGTTGGTGACGACGAGCGTGCCCGTCAGGCCCGCGACCTGGGCAGCGAGTGGGTTCACGCCGATAACGGCAAGCGCCAGCGCGTACGTGGTCTTCATGAGAAATGGGGTCAGACGCCATTCAGTTGAGCAGTCCGGGAATAATGGAGTCTGACCCCTTTTTGTGGATAGATTGCGTCGTGTACCGAGTGTCCGGAGGGACCAGGCGTTATGGTGAAATTCCTGACCGTTCTTGCTGCGATGGTGGTCGCTCCCGCTCTCATGCAGGCGCAGGGGCTCTCAGCGGCGGAACGCGAGATCGTGGCGAGCGTGGACGGGGGCGCGGCTCAGGGGGTGGCACTGCTCGAGCGCCTGGTGAACATCAATAGCGGGACACACAACTTCGCCGGCGTGCGCGCGGTGGCGGACGCCCTCGCTCCGGAATTCCAGAAGCTCGGCTTCACCACGCGCTGGTCCGACGGCGCGTCGTGGAATCGTGCCGGGCACCTCGTCGCCGAGTGGAAAGGCGACGGAACCGGACGGAAGCTGCTGTTGATCGGCCATCTCGACACCGTGTTCGAGCGCGATTCCCCGTTCCAGACGTTCGAGCGCGTCGGGACCGATTCGGCGCGCGGGCCCGGCATCGCCGACATGAAGGGCGGAAACGTCGTTATGCTGATGGCCCTCAAGGCGCTCAAGGACGCAGGAGTCCTGGAGCGGCTGCAGGTCACCGCCGTTTTCACCGGGGATGAAGAGGACAGTGGTCGTCCGATCGAGCGAGCCCGCGCCGACCTGACGACTGCCGCCGAGTGGGCGGACATCGCGTTAGGCTTCGAGAACGGGCCCGAGGCGCCGCACGTGGCGGTCATCGCGCGTCGCGGCTCGACGACGTGGTGGTTGAGGACGTCGGGGACGCCGTCGCACTCGTCGCAGGTCTTCACGCCACAGGTCGGGAGCGGCGCCATCTACGAAGCGGCCCGCATCCTCACGCAATTCCACGATTCACTGTCGAACGACCCGCCGCTCACGTTCAACCCGGGCGTGATCGTTGGTGGCACGACGGTCACCTTCGACGCGGTGCAGAATCGCGGGACGGCGTTCGGCAAGACCAACGTGGTGGCCGAGAGCGCATACGTAGCGGGTGACCTGCGCGCGCTGACGCCCGAGCAACTGGCTCGCGCCAAGGCGACGATGCAGCGCCTGACCGCGCGGCACTATCCACGCACCGGTGCGACGTTGACGATCGATGACGGTTACCCGCCATTCGCGCCAACCGACGGCAATCGCCAGCTGCTTACTCTGCTCGACCAGGGCAGTCGTGATGCGGGACTTCCTGCGGTCGGTCCTGTCGATCCGGCGCGGGCAGGTGCGGCGGACATTTCCTTCGTTGCCGGTCGCGTCGAATCAGGACTCGACGGGCTCGGACTGAAAGGGCGCGGCGACCACACCGTCAATGAGACCGCGGATCTGCGCATGCTGGCCGTGCAGGCCAAGCGCGCCGCCATTCTGATGAATCGACTCGCCGCGGGGCGCGAAAAATGACCACCAACCGAAGAGAGTTCGTCGTCACGAGCGCAAGCTCGATCATTGCCCTGTCCGGCGCACCGGCCTTCCTGAAGCGCCAGGGCACGCACGACATCATCCTTCGCGACGGATTCATCCTCGACGGATCAGGGTTCGATAACAAGGGCACGCAGGACGTCGCGATTTCGAACGGTCGCATTACCGCTATCGCCGAACGCATCAGCGGTCGCGGCACGGAGGAGATCAGCGCGAGCGGCAAGGTCATTGCACCGGGGTTCATCGACTTGCACTCGCACGGTGACGGCAACCTGCGCGAGGATCCGCGCATGGAGTCGCTCGTCAGGCAGGGGATCACCACCATTGTCGTGGGGCAGGATGGTTCGTCGAGGACTGTCGGAGACCAAGGGGCAGGGGCAAGCGCTGGAGGTTTCGCGGCGATGCTTTCCGCAACCGAAGCAGCAAAGCCGGCGGTCAACCTCATGTCGATGATCGGCCTCGGCTCCGTACGCAGCCGGGTGGTCGGCGCCAACGACAGGCCGGCGACGCCTGACGAGTTACGGCAGATGGTGGGCATGGTGGAGTCGGCGCTCGCCGAGGGCGCGTGCGGTGCGTCGTCGGGGCTCGAGTATACGCCGGGCGCGTTCGCGTCGACGG
>CAMPKM010000175.1 GCA_946887155.1 uncultured Gemmatimonadota bacterium | reverse complement strand
CAGGGATTTGATCTGGTTCGTCGAAAGCGCGCGCTTCCCCGAGAAGAACTCCGACACACGAGAATTGCCGCTGAGCGTCTCCACAAGATCAGACTTCGACAGCCCTTTCTGCTCCAGCATGAACTCGACGATCGACTGCGGCGTTCCGGGCGGAATCTCCGGCTCGGTTCGCGTCTCGTAGTCCTCGGCGAGAAGCGTGAGTAGTTCGAGCCGTTCGTCTTCTGCCGTTCCCTTTTTCGCATGGAGATCCAGCAGTCGATAGATCTCGTTCATGACCGCCTGATACTCCTTCCTCGTATGGATCACCCGCGGGCGATCCCAAACGGCTATTGCCATACCTGCTCCAGTGAATCGTTCTCGCTCCGATGAACCGCTGACCCGCCACTAGCGGCTCTCGTTTCGGCGATCTTACTGCTTGTGTGCCCGGATGAACCTGATGTACACCACCTGCGTGTCGTATCGCATGTGAACTTCCAGTCGACCGGACCGTATGTTGAAGACGGTCACGTTGTTCCCAGGGAAGCTCACGCTGGGGAATCCCTATGTACGCTGCTGGCTCAGGAGCCCGTATGAAATCACGGCTGACTTGCTTAACGATAATGGCCTTCGCGCTGCCGGTAGCCACGCCGGCCCAGACGCGTACCGCAGCCGACTATATGGCCGCGATCGAGCGCCCACAGACGACTGGCGTCTCGGGCGAACTGAGCGACCTGACGATCACCGAGCTGATGACGCGCTTCAATGTGCCGGGCGTCAGCATTGCCGTGATCCGTGACCACCAGATCCATTGGGCGAAGGGATATGGAATCGCGGACGTGGCCACGGGCGCAAAGGTGGACACCGGCACGATGTTCCAGGCGGCGTCGATCAGCAAGCCGGTCGCGGCGATGGCGGTGTTGCGCGCGGTACAGGACGGACTGTTCACGCTCGACACCGACATCAACAGCATCCTCACGTCGTGGAAGCTCGATGGCGGCGAGTTCACGAAGGATCGTCCAGTCACACCGCGGATGCTCACCAGCCACACCTCCGGACTCGGCGATGGCTTCGGGTTCCCGGGATACGCTCCCACCGACTCGGTGCCGACCGTCGTCCAGATGCTCGGCGGGCACAAACACTCGAACGTGGGCGTGCTGTTCATGGAGCGGCCGCCGATGACGCTCATGGAGTATTCGGGCGGCGGCGTCACGCTCATGCAGCAGGCCTTGAGCGATGCCCGGAAGCGGCCGTTCGCCGACATCATGCGCGATGGCGTACTCCAACCGTTAGGCATGACGCGCAGCACGTTTGAACAGCCGCTGCCGGCCTCGTTCGATCGCAATGCGGCACGGGCGCACTCCCGTGAGGGCAAGGCGATGGGCGCCAAGTGGCACATCTATCCCGAGCAGGCCGCGGCCGGGCTGTGGACGACGCCGAGCGATCTTGCGCGCTTCGTGATCGAGGTGCAGCGCGCCTCGGCAGGCCAGTCGAGCAAGGTGCTGTCGCGTGCGCTCGTCAACGAGATGCTCACCCCGGTCGGTGTTGGCGATTACGCGGTCGGCTTCGCGATCGAGAAGATGGGCCAGGGGTGGTACTTCGCCCACGGCGGTTCCAACTGGGGATTCCGCGGGACGCTGCTGGCGCACAAGGTGAAAGGTTACGGTCTCGTCATCATGACCAATGCGGACCAGGGCAGCGCGGTCGCCGGTGAACTCAGTCGGCGCATCCAGCGAGCCTACGAATGGGACTCGTTCGCGGAGCCCGCTCCTCGCGGCTATCGGCCGCCGGTCGCGCGCACGGAGATCACGGTCGCCGAGTCAGTGCTGCGGCCCTATGTGGGCGAGTACCAGTTGGCGCCGCAGTTTTCGATCACGATCACGCTCGAGGACGGCCGCCTGCAGGCGCAGCCGACGGGACAGGCGAAGGTGACGTTGTTCGCCGAGGCGCCGGACAGGTTCTTCCTTCGCGTCGTAAACGCGCAAGTCACGTTCACGAAGGCGCCATCAGGTGAGGTGACGGGACTCATTCTGCATCAGGGAGGACGGGATCAGCCGGGACGCAAGGTGAAGTGACGCCGCGACCGGATGAAACCATCCGGGAATGCCTCGCTACGCGCTACACCTCGATCCTCGAGAAACGCCAGGCGCCAAAGGTGAGGAATATCGCGGCGACGCCTAACAGCACCGTGATGTCGGTCAACACGCTGTAATGCGATTGCCCGATCAGGATGCCGCGGAGCGCGTCGACGCCGTAGGTCAACGGATCCAGGCGCGTGAGCACCGCCAGTGCCTTCGGCAACCCCTCCAGCGGATACAGCGCGCCCGAAAGAAAGAACAGCGGCATGACCAGGAAGTTCATTACCAGCTGAAAGCCCTGCATCTCCTTGAGGGACGATCCAATCGCCGTCGCCAGCGCCGAAAACACGAGCGCGATCAGCATGATCACCAGGTACGCCACGGGTACGGCCACCCAGCTCGACGGCCGGAACCCGGCAATCAGGGTGAACACGACGATGATAGTGCCCTGCACGATCGCCGTCGTGGCACCGCCTAACGTGCGGCCGAGCATGATCTCCAGCCGCGGTACCGGCGCAACCAGCGTTTCCTTGAGAAAGCCGAACTGCCGGTCCCACAGCATCGCGATTCCGGAGAACATCGACGTGAACAGCACGGTCATGCTGATCACGCCCGGCGCCATGAACTGGAGGTAGCTCCCCATCCCCGCGCGCTGGAATACTGGGCCGAGGCTGAAACCAAGGACGCCGAGGTACATGATCGGGGTGCCGAGCGAGGCGAGAATCTGCGCTTTCGAACGCAGGTACTTCTTCACTTCGCGCAGCCAGAGAATGAAGACGACCTTCATCGCCCGACTCCAGTGCGGCCGAACATGCGACCCATCATCCGCATGCGGTCGCTCGACGTCGCTTCTTCCTCGCGAATCGTGGTACCGGTGAGCGCGAGAAACGCCTCTTCGAGGGAGCCCGTCTTCGTCTGTGCCTTGAGCTCGGCTGACGATCCGATCGCGACGATGCGGCCGTGGTCGATGATCGCGATGCGATTCGCCACCCGTTCCGCTTCGTCCATGTAGTGGGTCGTCAGGAAGACGGTCACGCCTTCGGACTGGTTCAGCGTCTTCACATGCGACCACATCGCGTTGCGGCTTTGCGGATCGAGACCAAGCGTGGGTTCGTCGAGGAAAAGCACGCGCGGTGTATGCAGGAGGCCTCGCGCGATCTCCAGCCGTCGCTTCATGCCTCCGCTGAAGGTCATGACGAGGTCATTCCGGCGCTCCCAGAGCTCGAACTGCTTCATCAGCGATTCGGCGCGCTCATGGCGCTCCTTCCGCGGGACGTGATACAACACGCCGTGGATGTCCATGTTCTCCCACGCGGTGAGCTGCTGGTCCAGGCTCGGATCCTGGAACACGACGCCGAGCCGCCGGCGCATCTCGGTCTGGTCGCGCCGGGGGTCGAGCCCGTCCAGTTCGAGTGTCCCGCTGCTGGGATGCGCCAGGGTGGTGAGCATCCGGATGGTCGTCGTCTTCCCGGCGCCGTTAGGGCCGAGAAAGGCGAAGATTTCGCCCTGCTGGACGTCGAAGGAAATGTCGTTGACTGCGACGACATCGCCGAACTTCTTGACGACGTTACGCAGGCGAATGATCGGTGCGGGTGTCTCGCTCATGATGTGTGGAAGATATGCCGACGCTCGTCATCGTGAACTCGGTGCTCGTCGGCACCGGCGGCGTCTGGTCAATCCACACGAATCGGGACGCGCCCGAACAGCCTTCCCGCGGAAACGCGGCCTCTCGAGCAGGGCGCTACTGGTGGCTACTGCCGGCCATCAAGCGTGACGAAGGTGCCCCCGTCGATCGCGCCGGCCCGTACCGTATACACTGTGAATCCCGACTGGATGAACTGCGAAGCGGTGAGCTGGCCGGGGCCGACAATGGCAGCGGTCTGCTCGAATCGCGTGATGAGTCCGCGCATCTGGAAGGTCAGCTTTTCCGCCGCATGGTTGTGCGCGCCTATCGCCAGCACGTGACGTCGCCTTCTCAGCACATCGAGCACCGCCAGGTTGTTGCCGACTGAATGCCGAAACGTCAACACACCGTTTCGCCGCACGAGTGGCGGCACGAACGGAATCTCGTCGTACCCCGCGAGCGTGAGAAACCCGGTGACGAGCGGGATATGGTTGAACGTGACGACCGGCATCGAGTCCGGAATCTGCGCGAGGTCACGTTCGAGCCAGGCCAGTTGCAGGCTATCGACGTCACCGTAGTACGATGAATCGTCGGCCGACACGGTGTTGAGTCCGATGAAGTGGACTCCGCCGTACGTGAACGAATAGTAGTCCGGGCCGAGATACTGCCGGTACATGCCGCGGTTGTAGAGCGGGTGCTTCGTGAAGTCCCGTCGCGACTTGGTCGAGTCAATGATGAAGCGACCGGTCACCGAATCGATGCCCAGGCGGCCAGGAACAATCCCGAAGTGGTCGTGGTTACCCGGCACCATCCAGAGCGGTGTCGAAAATGGGCGGGTCTCGGCCTCGAAGAGATCGAAGTATGAGCGCGACGTCTGTTCCGTCTGGCTCATCGCATCGCGAATGAGGTCACCCGCGAGTAGCGCGAATGCCGGGCGGATCGAGTCCACCATCGAGCGAAACCGGCGCGTTCGCTCGACGACCGGTGGCGCAATATGCGGATCAGACGCGGCGACAAACGTGAAACTCGTTATGCGCGGGGCGGTGCCGAGCGGAAAATCCAGCGATGGGGCGCTCACGCTGCGCCAGAACTTCCCCGCGGTGCGGTATCCATCGGGAATGGAGACAAAAACGATGCCAGTCGGCGTCGACTGAAACGTGTACGAGCCCGCTGAATCTGTTGTGACGACGTCGGCCTGGTTCGAGACGGTAATCCCGGCGATTCCCCTTTCACCGGGGTCGCGCGTGCCGTTCGCATTGCCGTCGAGAAAGACCGTGCCCCGCACGATAGATGGCTGAGCGCCGGCAACCGACGCGACCAGTGGAATGAAGACCGCGATGCGGAGCGCGTGGCTGATAAACATGGGAGCGGTGATCGTGAATCATGCACCGGCTGTTCCTTCACCTCTTGTAGCAATTTGCGCTCACCCATGGGCGTGCGCATCAGCGACCAGGGAGAAGCTGACGATGACGACGTTGGCTCCGTGAAGGAAATCAGGGTCACGGACTCAGTCGTCCGTGACCCTGACCTCGATGAGTCACTCGTTATTTCCCCGATTCAGCACCCCACCGACGTCCGCAGGTCGGTCGCCTGCTGGATCCACAGGTCAGCAGTGGCGACAGGGATTGCCTTCCCTCGCTGTGCCTTTACCTGATTGATGAAGTCCTGCAGTGCGTTGCACGCGACCGCGGTGTCCCCCCTGGTGATCGCCTCCAGCGCCACATTGATCTTGGCGGACAACGGCTTGCGCAGGTCGGGCGAGAGCGTGGCCGTCGAGATCGCGACCTTGAGATCGGCCGTCGCCTGCGGTGCATCAATGACGGTCACGTCCAGCCTGTAATTCGCGCTGAAGGCGCCATCCTCGTCCCTGACCATCCCATGAACGCGCTTGGTACCGGTCGTAGTCGTGGGACAGCTGAATGTATTGCTTGACGACCATTCGCTGAAATGACCGTTGCCCACACAGTCAAATGCGTAAGTGAACGAATTCGAGTTTGGGTAACCGGGGACCTGAGCGTTGGTGAGCGTGAGCGGGATGCTGGCGTTCACGACGATCGACGTCGGGCCATTCAGTGTCGCGGTGGGAAGGATGGAAGTTGCCGGGGTAACCTCATCGGTTTGTCCCCAGCATTGGATGGTGTGGTCATCGCGCAGGCCACACGTGTGCCACAAGCCACCCTCCACCGTTATGAAGCTCCCGCCGTTTGACGCCACCTTGAGCGCGGGGGCCTGAAGCCGGAGATTGTCACCCCAGCACTCGATCTTGCCGTCGTTTCGGATACCACACATGTGCCGGGCACCCGCATTGATGAACGTGAAGTGTCCAGTGGCGGCCTGCTTCAGCGCGACATCACGACCGTCCTCGAAGCCGTTGCCCCAGCATTCGACGACTCCGTCGTTCCGTAACGCACACGTGAATTCGGATCCGCTGCTGACCTGCGTGAAGTAGCCGGTAGACGCCGTCCTGATGTGCGGCGCTTCCGGGGAAGGAGGATTGCCGCCCCAGCACTGCACCACGCCGTCGTTGCGAAGGGCACAGCCATGCTGGACACCAACAGCGAGCTGCGTGAAGTAGCCGACATCGGCGATGACCTCCGCCAGGGGAGATGCGGTGCTCTCACCGAAGCATTCGATCACACCGTCATCGCGCAACCCGCACGTGCTGGCACTCCCACCGCCAACGTCCACGAAATTGCCGCTTTGCGGGACGTAGAGGGCGTTGGCATAGTGGAACACGTTGTCGTCACCGAAGCACTCGAACGCGCCGTCGATCCGGACGGCGCAGGTATGCGCCCCGCCCGTGCCAATTGCCGTGTAGT
>CAMPKM010000174.1 GCA_946887155.1 uncultured Gemmatimonadota bacterium | reverse complement strand
GTTCGCGACGTGGACGGCCTCGTCGGGGAGCGGCGACCGTCCTGCGATGCGTGTTCTGATAGCCGGTCGCCAGCGTAGCCACTACGATCTCCAGCGCCTGCTCCTCGATGCGCAGCTCGTCGGTATCCGCCCGATTGAAATCGGCAAAGAGCCTTCGCTGCGCGATGTAGACCTCACTGCTGACGGGCGCGCGCACGAGGCGAAATGGCTCCACATGCTCCGAGTCCGGTATGCTGAACTGGCGAACCGCGTCGCGCGCGAGTCGCTCCGAGACGCCGAGCCAGTCAGAGAGATCGCCTTCCGGCGAGATCGGATAGCGAAGGTAGGGTTGGCCCGGATTGTAGATCGTCGCGGATCCTGGATCGGCGACGAAGCGCCTTTCGCGCTCTCGTTCGATCCAGACGGCCGTTCGTGGAAACGCAACGATGTAGTGATTGATGCGGCCGGCCGTCAGGAAATTCTCGTACGACGTCGGACAGCGAAACTCACCGGCAACGACATCGCGCGTCGTGTAGACGAGGCGGTCACAGGGCTCGACTTCTGTGTGTGCTCCGGGTCGCATCGACGGCAGCATCCGTTGGAATCCGGAGGATCATACCATCCCTGCCGTCATGGTCATCACGTGCGGTGATGAACCGTCGATCGAATGCACGCCGGGCAGGATCGGGCGACAGAAATCGGGGATGGAGAAGGCCGGCTCGCTCCTAAGCCGCCACCCCACTCGTCGCCCGACATGGATCACGCAGCTCGCTGATGATTCGTGCCGCCATCGCGTCGAGCAGCGTCCGGTCGGGCGGCGTCGATCCCGCAAACGGTAGCGATACCGAGAAGCCGTCGTCGGCGCGACGCGGGATGACGTGAACGTGGTAGTGAAAGACGTCCTGCCCCGCCGAGGCGCCGCTGTTCACGATGATGTTCAACCCATCGGCGTCCGCCAGCCGCCTGACGATAGGCGCGAGTTGCGTCGACACATCGAACAGGTGGCGGATCAAATCCGCCGGCATGTCCACCAGTGAGTCGTAATGCGCCCGCGGCACCACCAGGACGTGACCCGGGTTCACCGGCTGGATGTCCATGAACGCGAGCGCCTGCGAGTCTTCATAGCAGATCGAGACCTCGCCACCGCCGTGAATCAGCTCGCAGAAGATGCAGGGGCAAATCGAAGGTCTCATGACAGGCCTCGCGGCACGGGTTCGGTCCTTCCTATGCATATCGGGTGCCGCGCCGGAAGTCACATGCCTGGCGCGGAACCTCGCTACTGACAACACCATACAAGACCCCGCTCGAGCCCGGTCGGTCCGGCCACCGTTGCGCGAGGCCCCCGCATTTCACCGATCACTGGCACCCTCGTCGGTACACTATCTCTCGCTATCTTTCGCGCCATGACGACCCCGACCCAGTCTCGCAATGCGCGCGCTGCCGCATCGCCGTCACTCGATCGCGATCGGCTCGTGGCCGCCTACCGGACGATGTACCTCTCGCGCCGGTTGGACGATAAGGAAATCCAGCTCAAACGACAGAACCGGATCTTCTTCCAGATCTCCGGTGCCGGTCACGAAGCCGTGCTGACGGCGGCGGGCATGCTGTTCAAGTCCGGACACGACTGGTTCTATCCATATTACCGTGACCGCGCGCTCATGCTCGAGCTGGGCATGACGCCCAACGAAATGCTGTACTCAGCAGTTGGTGCCGCCGACGATCCCAACTCGGGTGGAAGGCAGATGCCGAGCCACTGGGGTCACAAAGCGCTGAACGTGGTGTCGTCGTCGTCGCCCACCGGCACGCAGTTCCTCCAGGCTGTCGGCACAGCAGAGGCCATCCTGCGCGCCAAGCGTCTTGGAATTACCGAAGGCTTCTCGGGCGACGAGATCGTTTACGTCTCCGCCGGCGACGGAACCACCAGCGAGGGTGAGTTCTGGGAATCGCTCAACACCGCCTGCAACCTGCAGTTGCCCATCGTCTACCTGATCGAGGACAATGGCTATGCGATCTCGGTGCCGGTCGAAGTAAACACAGCCGGTGGATCGATTTCGAAGCTCGTGAAGGGATTCCCCGGCCTCCTTATTCAGGAAGTCGACGGGTGCGACCTTCTTGCGTCGTACGAGGTGATGAAGAAAGCAGTTGACCATGTCCGGGCCTCCAAGGGCCCGGCTTTCATTCATGCCCAGGTCATTCGCCCGTACTCACATTCGCTGTCGGACGATGAGGTGTTGTACCGACCGCCGGAGGAACGTGAAGCCGACGCGGCTCGCGATCCGTTGAACACCTTCCCCGCCTGGCTTGTCCAGCAGGGACATGCGACCGACAAGGAACTCGAAGCAATTCGCGCCGAA
This sequence comes from uncultured Gemmatimonadota bacterium, assembly GCA_946887155.1. The sequence goes on along the minus strand of CAMPKM010000174.1, from coordinate 4,216 downwards.
GTCGATGCACTGGTGCTGGCCGCGACCGACGATGCGCTCGGCAAGGAACAACCCGCGGCAGAAACGATCAGCTTTGCTGTCTACTCGCCCGATGTCGATCCGACCAGCGAGCAATTCGATACGGAGGATGACCCGCAGTTCTCGGGCAACGAGACCACGATGGTCGACCTGCTCAACTCCTGCATGAAGGACGAGATGCGCCGTGATCCGCGCATCGTCGTGTTCGGCGAAGACGTGGCCGACGTATCGCGCCGCCGGCATCTCGAGAAGGTCAAGGGCAAGGGTGGCGTATTCAAGGTGACGTGGGGGCTGCAGAAGGAATTCGGCGACGACCGCGTCTACAACACGCCGCTCGCCGAGGCCAACATTGTCGGCCGCGCGATCGGCATGGCCATTCGCGGCTTCAAGCCGGTCGTCGAGATCCAGTTCTTCGACTACATCTGGCCGGCGTACATGCAGTTGCGGAACGAGTTGTCGACGATGCGCTGGCGTTCGAACAATGCTTTTGCAGCGCCCGTCGTCGTGAGGACGACCTACGGCGGCTACATCCGCGGGGCCATTTACCACTCGCAAACCGGCGCGTCGCTCTTCACGCACTGCCCCGGCCTGCGAGTCGTCTGCCCGGCAACCGCGCTCGACGCAGCCGGCCTTCTGCGCACCGCCATTCGCTGCGAGGATCCGGTCATTTTCCTCGAGCACAAGCACTTGTACCGGCAGACGTACAACAAGGCGGCGTATCCGGGCCCGAACTTCATGATCCCGTTCGGGAAAGCGAAGACCGTTCGCGAGGGTTCAGACGTAACGATCGTCACGTATGGCGCGACGGTGCAGCGCGCGTTTGCCGCCGCCAACCAGATGGCCGAGGAGGGAATCTCGGCGGAAGTCATCGACTTGCGGTCGCTGTCGCCCTGGGATGAGGAGCGCGTCTTCGCGTCGGTGAAGAAGACCAACCGCGTGATCGTTGGCTACGAAGACTCGATCAGTTGGGGATACGGCGCCGAGATCGCGTCGCGCATTGCTGATGAATGCTTCCCCTGGCTCGATGCGCCGGTGAAACGTGTTGCTTCGATGGACACTTATGTCGGCTACGCGCCCAAGGTCGAAGACGCGACGCTTCCGCAGATCGACGATTTCAAGAAGGCAATCGCGGAGATCGTGAAGTTCTAGGGGAGATGGCTGAGAGCGGAGAGCGATGGCGGCCGTGACGTGACCATTTCCGGGGACGGAAGTCCCTGGTAAGCGGACTTTAATCATTGGCCCGCCCTTTGCAGATGTACGACTCGAGTTGTGTCGTATGCTGCGCGTTCTACCGGAGCTGGCCATGTCGATCACCCACACCGAAGTCCGTCGTCACCCACGCTGGCAGGAGCAGCTCACTGCTCCGAGCGCCCCGGTATCGTCCAGTTTCGGTGTTCGGCTTCTGGCATTCGTCGCCATGCTCATCGTGGCCACGGCCATCGCCGTGGTGATCTTCAGGTCGTAGACCAGCCGTCAGCCTGAAGTGCCTGGCCGCTCGCGAACGCGGGCGGCCTTTCCTATTGCCGCTCGAAAACGACGCGACCGCCAACCACGGTCATTTGCACACGCGCGTCGCGAATGGTCTCGGGCGGGATGACTGTCAGGTCGCGGTCGATAAGCACCAGGTCGGCCAGCTTGCCGCGCGCCAGCGTTCCTTTTCGGGCTTCTTCGAAGGAGGCGTACGCTGAACCGGTCGTGTAAGCGCGCAGCGCGTCCTCGACGGTGATCTTCTGGTCGGGGATCCAGCCGCCGGGATTCCGGTCGTCCAGTGTCCGGCGCGTGACGGCGGCATAGATGCCTTCGATGGGCGTGGGCGGCGCGACGAACCAATCGCTACCGAACGCGAGCGTCGCTTTCGCATCGAGCAGCGACTTGAACGCATAGGTGCCTTTCGCTCGTTCCGGACCGATCACGCGCTCCGCCCAGCGGCCGTCGTCGATCGCATGGTACGGCTGCATGCTGGCGATGACACCAAGCTCGGCGAATCGCGGCATGTCGGCGGGCGCGATGTGTTGTGCGTGCTCCATGCGAAATCGTCGATCACGCACACCATTTTCCGCGGCCACGCGGGCGTACGTGTCGAGCAACGTCCGGATGGCCCGGTCGCCAATGGCGTGGATGATGACGTGCAGGCCGGCCTTGTCGGCGGCCGACGTCCAGGTGTACAGGTCTTCCGGTGTGTTGACGAACAGGCCGCGGTCGTTAGGTGCGTCGGTGAATGGTTCCAGCATCGCCGCGGTGTGGGAGCCGAGCGAACCGTCGACGAATCCCTTGAGACCGCCGATACGGAGCCAGTCGTCGCCGGTGCCGCGCGCCGCGACCGTGTCGCGTAATCGTTCCCAGGTATCGAGCGGCACGGCGGCGTAGACCCGGGTGCGCAGGCGGCCGGCCGCTCGGGCGCGTTCGAAGATGGCGAGGTCGTTCCACGTCCCCATGTTGTGAACCGTGGTCACGCCTTGCGCGGCCACGTACGTCATCGCCGTATCGAGGGCGCGATCCTCGAGCGAAGGCGCTGGATCCGGCACGACCCGGCTGACGAGATCCTGCGCGTTGTCTTTCAAGACGCCCGTCGGTTCGCCGGTCGGCGTCCGCACGATCTCGCCTCCGGAGACGTCGCCGGTCGTTCTGGAGACATTCGCGGCCGCGAGCGCCGCGCTGTTGGCGAGCGCCATGTGACCGTCGAGCCGGTTGACCCAGACCGGATGGTCAGGGGTGACGGAATCGACCCACTCACGCGTCGGGAGCGTTCCTCCCCATTGCTCGTGGTCCCAGTCGCCGCCGGTGATCCAGGTTCCGGCGGGTACAGTGGCTGCGAATTCGCGGATGCGACGCGTGAACTCTTCGGGTGTTTTTGCGTCGCGAAGCTGGACGGAGGAGAGCCGGAATCCGCCGATGATGAAGTGGACGTGGGCATCGATGAATCCGGGCGTGACCATCCCACCCTTGGCGTCGACGACGCGCGCAGCGTTCAGCTTGCGGATTTCGGCCGAGGAACCCACGGCGACGATCGTGTCACCGTTGATCGCGATGGCATCCGCCCACGGACGCGTCGAGTCACCCGTCCAGACTTTTGCGTTGACGATGGCGATCGACATGCCGGCGCTCGAGTTCATATCACATGCCGTGAGAAGGATCGACAACAGGATGCCTGCTCGTGTGTACCGTGGAAACTTCACTTGCTGCGCTGCCTGGCTCATCCGTGGGCCTCCGGCGATTCCTCGCTGAAGAGTGCGATGTACGGTGCATAACGAAAGCGACGGTTACGGGCAAAGCCGGTCATTTCGCTGAGCACGCCCACCTCGACCAGTCGCTTCACGAGCGTATTCGCCGCCGCGTACGATGTGCCGGTCATCTCTCGCACTTCGCTCACACTGACGATCGGCCGGTCGAACAGCGACTCCAGCACTTTATGTCCGCTGCCTGACGAGCGACCGAGCCGTTCGGTGATGGCCAGGCGATGCTGCTCCCGCAGTTGCAGGACGCGGCGGGCAGTTTCCGCTGCCTCCGTCGCGACCTCGGTGACACCACGCAGGAAGAACCTGAGCCAACCTTCCCAGTCACCATGGAGGCGAACGGACTGCAATTGGTCGTAGTACGCCTGACGATGCTGCTTGAAATAGTGGGACAGGTAGAGCACCGGCTTGTGGAGGATGCCACGCTCAGTGAGCAGGAACGTTATGAGCAGCCTTCCCACACGACCGTTTCCGTCGAGGAACGGATGGATGGTTTCGAACTGCACATGGGCAAGCGCGATTTTCACCAGCGCCGGGAGCTCGTCCTCGGCGTGCAGAAACTTCTCCAGGTCACTGAGTGCGTCGGGGACTGCATGATGCGGCGGCGGAACGAACGTCGCTGTGCTGAGGGTGGAACCGGCGGGGCCGATCCAGTTCTGGCTGCTGCGTAACTCACCAGGCGCGAGGCGTCCACCGCGCACGCCATTCATTAACTCAGCGTGTATCTCGCGAATCAGTCGAACCGAAACCGGGCAGTCATTCAGGCGCGCCAGCCCATGATTCATCGCCCGCACGTAGTTGATGACTTCGGCTACATCGCGAGGGAGGTCCTGTTCGAACAACTGCGCTTCGGCGGCGAGGAGGTCCTGGAGTGAGCTTTGCGTGCCCTCGATCTGGCTGGAGAGCACGGCCTCCTTGCGGACGTACATGAACACGAAGAGATCGGGATTCGGGAGAGTGAGTAC
>CAMPKM010000173.1 GCA_946887155.1 uncultured Gemmatimonadota bacterium | reverse complement strand
CTCCAGGTCGATCGGGACCGGAATCGTCAGGCGCCATTGGGGTGCCCACCCGCGCAACTCGTAAATCTCTGCTGCCGCGTCCAGTGCTACCACGAGATCGTCAGGCCGCCGTTCCTGCTCGATGAACTCGTACGCGGCGCGGAACTGCTGTTTTGGCTGCCACGCCGCCGGGACCGTCGTCAGGCTGACGAGCGCCACCGCCGAAGCTCCGGCAATCGCGACTCGCTCCGGATGCCATCGTACCACGGCCGAGACCAACGCGAAGCCGCCGCGCAACGCGGCCAGGACCAGGAAACCGCTCGCGAAGAAGAAGTAACGGGGCCAGAGATTGTGGCCACTGGCCACTACGGCTGCCAGTGTGAGCGCAACGGGGAGGAACATGACCAGCGTCGCCAGTCGCGATCTCCGCCAGTAGCTCACAACGCCCACGCCGAGTACGACCAGGGCCGCCGCAACCGAGAAAATCCCGCCGGGAACGCCGCTCGACAGCACACGAATTACCTCACGCGTCATCCAGCCAATCCCAGTCCACGCTACTTCGACTCCGTCCATCGTCGGCTGGGTGATCTGCCTGACGACCTGCGGCAACATCAACGCGTACAGGGCCACGGTCATGGTCGCACTGAGCACCAGCGCGATCGTCGGCCAGACGGCGCGGCGCCGATTTCCTGTTGACCACGAGGTCGTGAGCAGCATGGCCAGGGCATGCCCGGCAGCAATGAATGCCGCCGTCAGGTGGGTGTACGTTGCCAGCGCCATCACAACGCCGTATGTCCAAGCCAGCCGGCGCGAATCACCTCGCCCCTCACACAATCGGATGAACAGTCCGCTGGATACGACGGCCAGGAACATCATCGTCGTGTAGCCGCGGGCGTTCTGCGAGAACCAGACGTGATGGTACGAAACGGCCAGCAGCAGCGCCGCCAGGATCGCCTCGGCGCCGGATGTCACCCGCCGCGCAAAGAACCAGATAGAGGCCACCCCTGCGACGCCGAACAGCACGGCCGGGATGCGCAACGACCAGTCGGTGCCGCCTGACGACAGGTAGGAGAGGCGCGCCAGTATGGTGTAAAACGGCTGGTGATTCTGGCTGTCGTACGTGCTGATCAACTGCGGCAGATCGAGCGGGATGTAACGCGTCCGCATGAGGATCTCGTCCAGCCACAGCTCGGTCCCAACGCCGTAGAGGCGAAGCGCCAGCGCCAGCACGATGACGCCAGCCAGCAGCGCCAGTGTACGCGGGTCGCGGTCGGGGTGGTCGGTAACTCCGTCGACAGGCGCGGGAATCCGTCGTAGCGCCAGCGCGAGCAGGGCAACCACCGCCACGGCGGCCTTGAAGATCCAGACGCCGGCGGTGACGTCGACGGGCCGAGCACCGTGCGCCGGGTTCAACCAGTTAGCGGTGACGCCGACAGGCAAAAGCGCCGCAGCAGCGAGCGCAACCACCGCCGCCGCGACACCGACACCGAGGCTTTTCGCCCGCTGCTGAGGAACCACCGGAAGGATCAAGGACAGTTGTTGCGCAATGTCAACTCGGCTCCGGCAAAAAGACGACCACGGCGGTCCGAAGCCTCAAGATCGGGACGATATCAATCCAGTTTCCGGAAGCGCATCTCCTTGACTACTCATGATCTGGCTCTGATTAGTTGCGTGATGTCGACATCGCAAGAGACAGTGTTGCGGAAGAACGACATCGTGTCGAAAAAGACGATATTTCCGTATGCCATCGACTGGTCTGAGTCCCCTCGCAAGGCGTTGTCGCATCGAACGTTAAAGAGTCTTAACAGACCCATCCGTTCGAACGACTCGCCGCGGCAACTGGTTTGCATGTAAGAGAGGAGCACTAGCCAACCACCCAACCCCCCTCATGCAGCCGTCGATACTCGGAAGACAGCGTACTCCAGCTTCAGCACGAAGCGCGACGAGCGCGTCGCTTTCCGTGGTCGTGGTTTCGTCGGGTTCGGTAGTGGACAGCCAGAACGCCGCACGCGCCCTGACGGGTGCCTCGCGCGACTATCACGCTCAGCTGATTTTCGTATCGCAGCGATCTGATCCAGGCTTGATCGAAACGGTTGAGGGGAACGGCGGTGAATTCGTCGCCGCGCCCGCCGGTAGTTCGCGTGCGGAGATGTGTGACCTCGGGATGAACCTGGCGAAAGGCGCGATCGTCGCCGTCCGTGACGACACCGCTGTGGGCAATGCCCAATGGCTCGACGCCTATCGAAGCGTGCTCCCGCGACAGGAAGTGGTCCGTCCGCCGGCCGAGTCGGTCGTCATGGATACGCTGGTCGCGGGCCGGGCCCCGCTCGCTGACATGGCTGTGCCGCGTCAGTCCGCCGAAAGCAGGTCCCGTGAGATCGTGGGCGAAGTGGCGGCTGCTGTTTAACCGCAGATCGGCATTTGTGCTAAGGGCCTCACCGGAAAGTAGGCGCCACAAAGCACTTGCACTCGCCCCCCAGACGTTGCCTGCTTTCTATCACACTCGTCGTCGGGGTGGTGGAAAATTTCCGGACGCTCACGGATCGGGGACGCCGGGCGTAACAGTCCAGACACGGGCGGCTGAGGCATGGTGAGCGCGGAGCGGTACACTTCGCGAAGCGTCGATCGATTGAAAGCTGGCGACCACGTCGTTGTCATCGGCGCGGGCCCAGCCGGTCTGACGGCCGCCTACCTGCTCGCCAAGGATGGCGTGCGCGTCACCGTGCTCGAGGCTGATGACATCGTCGGCGGCATTTCGCGAACGGCGCACTACAACGGCTATCGGTTCGACATCGGCGGTCATCGCTTCTTCACCAAGATCGCCCCGGTCGAGGCCCTTTGGCACGAGATCCTTGGCCCTGAATTCATCCAGGTGCCGCGCCTCTCGCGGATTCACTACGGCGGCAAGTATTTCGACTACCCGCTCAAGGCGAAGAACGCGCTCTTCGGGCTCGGCCTCTGGAACACGTTCCTCTGCGTCGCCAGCTATGTCCGCTGGCACTTCAAGCCGTATCCCGTCGAGGAAAACCTCGAGCAGTGGGTCACCAACCGGTTCGGGAAACGCCTGTTCGAGATCTTCTTCAAGACCTACACGGAAAAGGTCTGGGGCATTCCCTGCACGGAAATCCGTGCCGAGTGGGCCGCTCAGCGCATTCAGGGGCTCAGCCTGGCGAAGGCGATCCTCAATGCCGCCCAGCTTCAAAAGCGTTCCGAAACGATCAAGACCCTGATCGACAAGTTCCAGTATCCGCGATTCGGACCGGGCCAGATGTGGGAAACGGCCACGGACAAGATTCGCGAGCTGGGCGGCGAAGTCTTGATGCGGCACGAAGTGGCGAAGATCGAGCATTGCGACGGTAGAATCAGCGCCGTTCACGCCAACACACCCGACGGGCCACGCCGCATCGAGGGCGATCATTTCATCTCGACCATGCCGCTGAGGAACCTGGCCCGCGCCTTCGATCCCGCGCCCCCGCCAGTGTTCCGGGATGCGGGAGAGGGGCTCAACTATCGCGATTTCCTGACCGTCGCGCTGATGATCGATGCCGACGATGTCTTCCCCGACAACTGGATCTACATCCACACGCCGGGCGTGAAGGTCGGACGGATCCAGAACTTCAACAACTGGAGCCGCGCGATGGTACCCGAGGAAGGCAAGACATGCCTCGGTCTCGAGTACTTCTGCTTCGAGGGCGACGGGCTCTGGTCCAGCCCCGACGCAGACCTCGTGGCGTTGGCGACGAAGGAGCTCGGTGAGCTCGGGCTCGTGGATCCATCAAAGGTCCGCGACGGATGCGTCGTGCGCATGCCGAAGGCGTATCCTGTGTACGATTCCACCTATAGCGCGCACCTCGGCAAGCTGCGGGAGTACATCGACCCGTTCAGCAACCTGCACACCGTCGGCCGCAACGGCATGCACAAGTACAACAACCAGGATCACTCCATGTTCACGGCGATGATGGCCGTGCAGAACATGCGTGGCGCGGCGCACGATGTCTGGTCGGTGAATACCGACTACGAGTATCACGAAGAGCAGAAGATCGAGACGGCGGGGAGCGGCGGCGCGCGCGAGAAGGTGCGCGCTACGACGTAGCCGCGTGGCCGGCGTGCCCCTGCGCGATCGCATGATCGCGGCGGCGCGGAGCACGCTGCCTCGAGGCGTTCGGGATTGGGTGGTCAGCACCCAGCGCCGGTTCGGTCTCCAGTGGCCGCGTGTCGGCCACGTGGAGTTCGGCGACCTCCGGCGGCTCGCGCCCGTGAGTCCGGTGTTTGCGCTCGATCGCGGCTTTCCCATCGAGCGCTATTACATCGAGCAGTTCCTCAGCCGCCACCGCGCCGACATTCACGGGCGGGCGCTGGAGTTCGGTGACACCTTCTACCTCGACAAGTTCGGTGGTTCGGCGGTGACCGACAGGGAAGTCTTCAGCTACGTACTGGCGCCGGGCGCGACGATCGTCGGCGACCTCGCCGGTGAGGACCCGCTCCCTGAAGAGCGCTTTGACGCGATCGTCTGCACGCAGACGGTGCAGATGATTTACGACATTCGCCACGCGGTGCGGCGGCTGGCCTCGATGCTCAAACCGGGCGGCGTCCTCCTGCTCACGACCCACGGCATCAGCAAGGTCGGCCGCCACCTCGACCGCGACGGCTGGGGCGAATACTGGCACCTGACTCGTCAGGCAGCGCAATCGCTGTTCGCGGACGCGTTTCCCGGCGACTGCACCGTCGAGGCCTTCGGGAATGTGCTCACCGCCACGGCCGCCCTTCACGGGCTTGCCTCGGAAGAGCTGACCCCCGACGAACTCGACTACAGCGACCGCGATTTCGACGTGATCATCGGAGTGCGCGCGGTGCGCGCGGCCTGACGATGCGCCTACTTGATCGCGAGGAATCCCTCGAAGGAGACCCACTTCATCACCGACATGATGTCGGTGAACCCTGCTCGCCGGAGCAGGCCGAGGTTGCCCTCGGTGGAAAACGGCTCGAGGACGCCTTTGAGGCTCGACGTCTTGTTCAGGATTTCGTCAGCGCTGAACCCGTTCCGCGCCTTGAAGTCGTTGTACAGCGCGACGCTCATGTCCTGGAACCGCGCATCCGGACCGCGGACCTTCTCGAACAGCACGAACGCGCCGCCCCAGTGCAACCGCTCGTAGATCCGGTTGATGAGTTCCTGCCGGTACCGGGGCTGCACGAACTGGACACAGTAGTACGAGACGAAGAAGTCGGCTTTCTCGTACGGATGGGAGATCGCGTCGTCCTGGATGAGCTCGATGTTCGGCACGCCCGCGCAGTGCACGCGCGCCTTCTCGATCATCGCCTCGACGGGGTCGATCCCGATCCAGCGGACGCCCGGCTTGTGCTCGTGATGGGTCGCCAGCTTGCGCAGCAGTTGCCCGGTCGACGTGCCGATCTCGTAGCAGATGCTGTCGTCGCGGACGAAGTAGTCGCTGATCGAGTTGATCAGTTCGTGGCCGGCATCGTACATCGGCACCGACTGCCTGACGTGATCGACGAACGTCTCGGCGACATTGCCCTCGAACGTCCACTTGGCGCGCGCCGTTTCGATGTCGTGACCAACCTTCATGGGATCTCCTTCGAGCAGAATCCGGATGACCACGCTAGACTAGCGGGCTATGACACGTGCCGCCAGCTACGCGCGACTCATTTGAGGACGGGGCGATGAGCACACTCGTCACCACCGCCATGTCCGCCTGGTCGGGCGTCGAGGGACGTCCGCTGGTGATCGCGGGGCCGTGCAGTGCCGAGAGCGAGGAGCAGATGCTCGAGACCGCGCGCCGTCTTCGCGGCGCGCGGGTCGACTACTTCCGCGCCGGAATCTGGAAGGCACGCACCCGCCCCTCGAATTTCGAGGGAATCGGCGATGCGGCCTTGCCGTGGCTGGTAAAGGCCGGTCACCAGTTCGGCATGAAGACGGCGACCGAAGTCGCCACCGCCGCCCACGTCGAGGTCGCGTTGCGAGCGGGTGTCGACCTGCTGTGGATCGGCGCCCGAACCACCGTGAACCCGTTTTCGGTCCAGGAGATCGCCGACGCGTTGCGCGGCGTCACCGCGCCGGTACTGGTAAAGAACCCGACCAGCCCCGACATGGCGTTGTGGCTCGGGGCGCTCGAGCGGATCAACCGCGCCGGCGTCCGGCGGCTGGGCGTGATCCATCGCGGTTTCTCGGTCGCGGGAAACACGCGATACCGGAACGCACCGATGTGGGAGCTGGCGATCGAGTTCCGCCGCACTCACCCCGACGTGCCGATCATCGTCGATCCGAGCCATATCACGGGGCGTCGCGACATGATCCTCGACGTCCTGCAGCACGGGATGGACCTCGGCCTCGACGGACTCATGGTCGAAGCGCACCCCAATCCCGACCAGGCCTGGAGCGATGCCGCGCAGCAGGTCACGCCCGAGCGGTTGAGTGAAATACTCGACCTGCTCAAGGTGCGCCGCGAAACGTCGGCCGACGCAGGCTTTCTCGCCGCGCTCGCCACGTTGCGTGAACGCATCGACCACCTCGACCACGATCTGCTGGACCTGCTCGCGCGTCGCATGCGCGTGGTGGAGGAGATCGCCGACTGCAAGCGCGAGAACAACGTCGCGACGTTGCAAATGTCCCGCTGGAGCGCGTT
>CAMPKM010000172.1 GCA_946887155.1 uncultured Gemmatimonadota bacterium | reverse complement strand
CGCCGCGCGGACACACCATCAGCCTGCAGTATGATGCGACGAACCGGCTCACGCGCCGGATCGTGCCGCAGGTCAGCTACAGCAGCGTGGGGTGCGGAAGCTTTTACACCGTCGGATGCTCGTTCTCCTTCCCACGGTACGATGGATCATCGGTCTGCATCGACGCCGACACGTCGCGCTTCACCTATGATGCAGAAGGGAACATGCGCACGGCGTACAACAGTTATGCGCGCGTGAAGCGGTCGTACTACCGGAACGGGTTGCTCGAGACGGATTCGCTGCGCATTCGCACGTACCGGTCACCCGCGCCCACGGGTTGCCTGGGCACGGTGGCCTCGGATGCGCCGACCCCCGGGTCCGAGTTCAACCAACATGTATACGGATTACGGTACCGCTACAACCAGGCCGGCCAGCGCACCGCCCTCCGCCAGCCCGACGGGTTGGACACGTGCGCCGGTCTGTGTGACTCGACGCGCTACAACTACAGCACCACGCGCGGCATCCTGAGCTCGGTCGTGGACTGGAAGGGGAACACGACCAGCTTTGCGTATGACAACGCGGGGCGCCTGACGACGACGACGTTCCCGGGTGCCTGGCTGGATGAAAAGACGTACGACCACGATTCGCGGATCAACTGGCGGCGGGTGAGCAAGACGGCGGTGGGGGCGACGGTCGATGATGATCTGGCCTACGATGCGATGGGGCGCGTGAAGCGGGCGGACGTGGCGATCCAGAACGGGATCTTGAGTCCGCGGCAGGTGAACTTCTGGTACTCGCGCCTGGGCTCGGTGCTGGCCTCGGACGGCAACACCACGAACGGGTCGGCGGAAGAGTTTCGGGTGGATGCGCTGGGCAACCGGCGCTACCGGAAGCAGGAGAACATGAAGGATGCCGGGCACCCGGACCAGAACGGGGTGCGGGACTTCCTCTACGACGCGGCCGGGCGCGTCACGAGCATCGAGGCACCGTTCCACCCGCAGTACTTCTACGAGCAGGTGTACGACTACGACGCGAGCGGGAACGGGAAGCTCACGTATTCGCAGGAGACGGACTACTACGCGAGCGGGTCGCTGTTCGATGCCAGCATGCAGTATTACGGGGCGGACCAGAAGCTCCGGGTCTTCGACCGCCACATCAACCTGGGGAGTGGGAGCGATGATGCGCGGCCCGGGCAGCGGGGGGTGTTCGAGGAGCACCGGTACGACGCGTTAGGCCGCCGCATCCTCACGCGCTCGCGCCGTCACACGACCTGCAGCGTGCTGGACGCGGAGTGCGCGAGCTATGTGCAGCGGACGGTGTGGGACGGGGACCAGATCCTGTGGGAGATCCGGGCGAAGGGCGGGAACACGCTCACCGCCACGTCCTTCGAGAGCGACATCACGACGGGGACGGTGTCGGACGGGTATGCGTATGGGCGCGTGTCCTACACCCATGCGTTAGGTATTGACGAGCCGATCGGGGTGATCCGGTCGTACATGAGCGGGTTGACGGATGGGACGCTGCTCGTCCCGCACCTCAACTGGCGCGGCCTCTATGAAGGCGGCAACGTCGCCTCAGGTTCGCAGCAGTCGACCTGTGCCGGCGCGAGCAATTGCCCGATCGTGAGCTGGCCGGGGTCAGAGGTCTCGATCGACGGCGCGCGGCCGGATCCGCAGGCGGCGAGCAGTTGGATGGGAAGCCTGATTGCCCAGGGACGGGACGGCTCGGGGTTGGACTACCGCCGCAACAGGTACTACAACCCGGAGACGGGGCAGTTCACGCAGGCGGATCCGATCGGGTTAAAGGGAGGGTCAAATTTGTACGGCTTTGCCGAGGGTGACCCGATCAATTTCAGCGACCCGTTCGGTCTTTGCCCGATAGAGCTCGATGGCATTCCATGCACAGTGACGTTAGGCGTGAATGGTTTAGTTGCCGGCAGTATAGCCGGCGCAGCGTGGGGTGGTGCAGGTGGTACGCTTGCCCTTCCCAGCGGAGGATCCGTTGCAGGTACCGCAGGCGGCTTTGTCGTTGGCGCCGGTGTTGGCGTACTCGGCGGAATGGTCATTGGTGGAGCCGCGGACCTGGGGTCCGTATTAGAGATGGGAATGTCTTGGGTGGACAGGCTGCGGATTCGCATCAAGATCGCGTTGGGTGCCGCTACCACCAAGGGTAAACTTCAGCAACATATAATCGATCGAGAACGGGCCAAACAAGAACAAACACAAGACAGCAAGCAAAAGGAGAAGGAACGTGACAAAGAGAAGGGCAACGATCCGCCGACGGATTAAGCGACGTGATCACTGGATAGCCAGCGTCTAGGCGTGCGAATGCCTGGCGTTCTCCGGCGAGCTGCAGTTGCGCTGCTTCGAACTGCGTTCTTTGCGACACACGGGAGACACGATGTTCATGGCATGCGGGTCCTTATTTCGGATCCACATGCCGACAAATCGATGGTACTCGCGGATCTCAAGGCTGCCATCCTAGTTCTCGAAAACGTAAACCCAAAACTGTTTGGTGCGGTGTTGCGGTATGTTGGACACATCATTGTCTGGCCGGGCGACTATACTGCTTACGATAGCTGGGGGGGGGTCCACCTATCGGCTGCGTACCTGCGAAAAGCACCCGCTGAAATCATCGCAAGTGGACTAGTGCACGAATACGTGCATCTTCGCGTCGAACGATGCGGGATTTCTTATGAAGGCGAGGCGCGAGCTCGCATTGAGACGCTTTGTGTAAGGCATCAAGCGGCCTTTTTACGAGAAACAAAGCATGAACACTCCGAGGCGTGGGCATTGGAAGCGGAGATAGGCTTGAAGGATCGATGGTGGGAGTGACGTGACCCCGAAAGCTGATCCCTGTCAGGTTTACTAACGGAACTGTATGGCGCCTCGCATATTGGGACTTTGGAGTTTGATCGGTGGTCTAGCCATTTTGGCGTGTCGCGGACCGACCGATGATTGCGCGGGAGTTGGAGTCGACGGCATTCAGCTTGCCGTCATCGATTCTTTGACGGGTTCGAATTTGTCAAGCGCTGCCACAGTAACGGTCACACAGCTTTCTCCGCCGTACGATTCCCGCACTGGATTATTAGGGAGTTCTCCGTCGCCACTCGGTGTCGCAGCGGATCGCCCCGGTTCGTATGCCGTCAGTGTTGCAGCAACTGGTTACGTCACGTGGACGTCAACGATAGAAGTTCGACCTGACGGAGGTCGTTGTTCGCAAACGATCACGACGAATGTCACCGCGCGCTTGGTTCGCATCTGAGGATCCGAGACTTCAGCAGCGAAAAAGCTCCGCGAAACCCCGCCAAGTGCGGGGTTTCGAATCGAAGGGCGGTAAACCCTAACGACCGAGTGAAGGTCTGGGTGCCTGGCTGGAGGCATCTCGATGCGGAAGACCCGATTCACGGCAACCCAGCGGCGTTGTTATGTGTGCGGGGAACCGCCCGGGGCGCAGCGGCGTTCGATCCATGCTCCAATGTCACTGCCTGACGGTCAGTATTCCCCCTCCGCCATTCACGGCGTCGATGAACTCCCATGTTCCCGTAACGCCTGGCTTGAACCGGAACGTACCGGCGGGCGCGAGAGAGTCGCTCCTGAAACTTGCCCCGCCGGGCGGCGTCGAGGTGGAAGCCACGACAGCGCGACAGGAAGGAGCGAGCGAGGTGTCTCCGTATTTGAACCGTACCGACCCACCCAGCTTGACCACGATGTCGTTCACGCGACCTTCACTGAAGAACTGCGACGCCTCAGTGCAGTCGAACACCGGCATGAATTGGACGAAAACGTCGAGCGGGTGGACGACGGTCACATGGAACACAGCCGGAGATCCGAGGAGGCCGTCTGCGGTGGCGGTCACCGTACCCTCCTCGTTGGACGTGTCGGCGTGCAACCGGATGCGGGCGTAACCGTTTTGATCGGTCAACGTCACCGAGTTGTCGAGCGGAGTTCCGTCGAGGTCATGAATCGTGGCGACAAGACCTGACAACGACCATCGGACGGCGACGTCAGGTATTCCACGGAACCGGTCATCGCTGACCCGGGCCGCGATAAAGCCGGGCATCAATTGTCCGGAGGTAATGAGAAGATTGACATTTTCCCCGCGCAGGTACGATGAACCGGGGGGCTCCGGCGGTGTTACGGTCGAGCCATCCGTTTCGCAGCCGGCCAGCAACGCGATCGCCATGACGCCCAACACGCTGCCCAACGTTCGGTGGCCGCATGATCGTTTGTGCACAGTCATGGGACGGGGATTGGCGGTGAGAGCGCCATGCTCAGTTGACGGTAATGGTTACCGAGCCTTGAACCGGCCGATTCCCGGGGCACGACGCGATGATGCTCGTGGTCCCAGCGCCGATGCCGGTGACGATTCCTGTGGCACTCACCGCCGCCACATTGATGTTCGCGGTCGACCATTGCACGCTGGCACCTGAAATCTCATTGCCCTTCTTGTTGAGCACCGTGGGAAGGAGCGCGACCTGACCGCCCACGCCGATCGTGGCGGTAGCTGGTGTGATCAGGATCGAAGCGCACTTCTTTCCTCCCGCGCTCGCCGACGCGGCCAACGGATAGGATGATACGATGCCGCTTCGCCATTCTGGTCCGGCGGGCCCGGATTCGGAGCAGGACACGAATAACGGGGCGAACAGTACGGCCGTCCATCGAGCGCTTCGCATTGGAGACCTCGAGGTAGGGGACGTCCGAACCTTTCGTTTCATGGGAATTCGTGCAAGGTTATCCAGGCCACGACTCAACGAGCTCATGTGCATGCAATGGCTCGCCCTGAGGAGGGTCCCTCCCAGATCACACGCTGCCGCCTGACGACACATATCCGGTCGCATGCGTGAACGCGTCTGCCGAGCTACCTGCGCACGATGAAAGCCGCAGCATCAACCGCGGAAACGGAGTATGGCCGGCGCGCGAAGTAAGTCCGCGCGAGTTGTATGGACGCCGCATTGGCTGACGTGCCGAATGGCACATCAACGCCGACACGCCACATTAGCGCATTCATCGCGCTCGACCTCGACGACTGATTGTCGCTCTTTCCATAGGACTCGTTGCGAGATGGGCTCCCACTCCAGCCACCACGCGAAACGGCCACGTTGGGTGCGGCGCAATCGCAGCGTCGAATGACAACCCAAGAAGCCATCGCGGAAAGACGGCGTCCGCCAAACAACCGTCAGGGATGGGATGGCAGACGGAGATATCGTCGGGCAGGCCAAAGCTCCGACTGACGGAATGCAGAGAATGTAGTCGCATCTGGACACGGAATGACGTCGGGTCGCCACGACAGCGACTGACCGACATCTGTCTCGCCTCACGATAAACGCCAAATTAGGGCGAGTGGATGACCGCCCGGAGGCATGACGTGCAGACGATTGTCAGATATTCCTTGTTGGTGCTGCTACAATCGTCAGGCATAACCGCCTGCTCGAACGGCGTGACCGAGGTCGCCTTCGCCGGACCCAACATCGTGCGCGCGCCGGCGCCGATCGCCATCACCAACGTTCACGTCCACTCGATGGTGAACGACCAACGGATCGACGATCAGACCGTCATCGTTCGCGACGGACGGATTGCCTCGATCGAACCGGCGGCGGCCGCCGTCATTCCCGACGACGCCACCATCATCGACGGCCAGGGACGCGTGCTGATCCCGGCGCTCATCGACATGCACGTGCACCTGCGACGCATCGAACTGGCGTCGTACCTCAAGGCCGGTGTAGCCACGGTCCGCAACATGTGGGGACACCCGGAAATCGCGAACTTCAAGCGCGGCATCGAGGACGGCACCCTCAATGGGCCCACCATCCACTCGTTAAGCAATGGCTTCGATGCGAACCCGCCGCAGTGGCCGTATACTCGCCTGGTACTCGATCCTCGCGACGCCGAAGCAGCCGTCGCGGCCGCGGTCGCGGAAGGCTGGACGACCCTCAAGATCTACCAGCGCCTCTCCGCGGAAGTGTACGACTCGATCGTGGCAGCTGCCCGGAGACACGGGGTCGCGTTTGCCGGACATGTACCGACCGCGGTCACCGTCGAGCACGCGATCGATGCCGGCCAGCGATCCATCGAACACCTCGGGGGATACGATCGTGCCGTGAGCCGTCGCGGCGGGCTCGGAACGTACGCCTGGGTCGACGTCGATCCGTCGAAATTCGCCGCACTCGTCCAACGCACCGTGCAGGCAGGTACCTGGAACTGCCCCACGCTGGCGATAATCGCGAAAATCTCGGAACAGCATACCCGCTCGGACCGGGCGTCACTCCTTGCCAACCGGCGGCGTTTTGTCCAGGAGCTCTCGCGCCAGGGCGCCAAACTGATTGCCGGCACCGACGCCGGGATCGACGTGGTGTACGCCAACGCCATTCACGACGAACTGCAGGAATTCGTCGCGGCGGGACTCACTCCCTACCAGGCCCTTCGTGCCGCGACCATCGATGCCGGAGAATTCCTCGGCGTTCCGCAGCTCGGCACCCTCACGGTCGGTGCGCCGGCGCAACTTCTCCTGCTCGACGCCGATCCCGTGCTTTCCATCTCGAACACCAGGCGTATCGTAGGTCTGGTGGTCCGCGGGACATGGTATTCTTCGGCAGCGTTAGGTGCGTTGCGCTAACGCGCAACAAGGTTCTAGCATCGGAGTGTACTAC
>CAMPKM010000171.1 GCA_946887155.1 uncultured Gemmatimonadota bacterium | reverse complement strand
CCACTTCCCCAACCCCTTACATGTTCCCCCTTGCCCAGCTGTCGCCCGCCCTGCGCGCGACACTTCTCCTCGCCGCCTCAAACGTTTTCATGACATTCGCCTGGTACGCGCACCTGAAGAACATGCGCGCCAAGCCACTCATCGCTGCCATCGCGGTGAGTTGGGGTATCGCGCTGTTCGAGTACATGCTCCAGGTGCCGGCCAATCGAATCGGATACGAAGCGCTGTCGATCAGTCAGCTCAAGGTGCTCCAGGAAGTCATCACGCTGGCGGTGTTCGCGCCGTTTGCGGTGCTCTACATGCGGCAACCGCTGAAGGTGGACTTTCTCTGGGCGGGTTTGTGCCTTGTGGGAGCGGTGTATTTCGTGTTCCGCAACCCGTCCTGACCCCCTGCGCTTTGCGCTCTGCGCTGATTAAGCTTCCTGCCCTGTCAAAAACGGTCGCGTAGCTCAGCTGGTTAGAGCGCTGGTCTCACATACCAGAGGTCCGGGGTTCGAGTCCCTGCGCGACCATTCCCGAAGACGGCGGATGGCGGATGGCGGCAGTGGCCGTCATCCGCTTTTGCTTCAGGTGGCGGAGCGTTCCGACGCTTCGCGTTCCGCGAGTTCGAGGTCCGCTTCGGCCATCAGGCGGACGAGCTCCTTGAAAGTGGACTTCGGCGTCCAGCCGAGTACCCGCTTCGCCTTGCTGGCATCACCGAGCAGGATGTCGACTTCCGCCGGCCTGTAGTACCGCGGATCGACACCAACGAACTGCGTCCAGTCCATGTCGAGGACCGCCGCCACTTCGTCGAGAAATTCGCGTACCGAGTGCGTCTCGCCGGTGGCGATCACGTAATCGTCAGGCGCCTCCTGCTGCAGCATGAGCCACATTGCCTCGACGTAATCGGCCGCGTGACCCCAGTCGCGCCTCGCATCGAGGTTGCCGAGGAACAACTTCGGTTGCAGCCCGAGTTTGATCCGCGCCAGGCTGCGCGTGATCTTGCGGGTGACGAAGTTCTCGCCGCGCCGCGGGCTCTCGTGGTTGAACAGGATGCCGCAGGACGCATGCAGCCCGTAGCTCTCGCGGTAATTCACGGTGATCTGGTGCGCGAATACCTTGGCGCACGCATACGGGGACCGCGGATGGAATGGCGTTCGCTCGGTCTGCGGCACTTCGGCCACTTTCCCGAACATCTCGCTCGACGATGCCTGGTAGAACCGCGGCGTCATGCCCAGGTTGCGAATGGCCTCGAGCAATCGCAGCGTACCCACGCCGGCGACTTCCACCGTGTATTCCGGGATGTCGAAGCTGATGCGCACGTGGCTTTGTGCGCCGAGGTTGTAGATCTCGTCAGGCGCGACACGCGCCAGCACCCGCTGCAGCGACGAAGCGTCGTTCAGGTCTCCGTAATGCAGCTGCAGCCCATCCGTCGGCAGGTGCTCGTCGAGGTAGATGTGCTCGATCCGGCCGGTCCCGAATGCGCTGGAGCGCCGGACAAGACCATGTACCTGATATCCCCGGGCCAGCAGGAACTCGGCGAGATACGACCCATCCTGGCCGGTGATGCCGGTAATGAGCGCTTTCTTCATGGCGTGCAACTTAACGAGCCCCGGGGAAGGCTGCCTTACCCGGCCCGCACCTCCGCCCCCGCGCGGCGCAACCGTCCGAGCGTCGTGGCATCGACCCGCGCGCGCAGCACCATCTCCTCGCCCTCGTGGTGCTGCTCGAGTACTTCGCCGCTCCGGTGCACCTCGGCCAGCAGCCGTCCATCGCTGACGGGAATGCGCAATTCGGCGACGGGCCGGTGTTGTCGCACCTCGTCACGAAGCATGGCGCGCAACGGGTCGAGGCCACCGTCGGACATCGTCGAAACGAAGACACTCCCCGGCAGCAGCGAATCGATGCGCGTCCTCAACCCTTCGAGATCGGGTGGCGACAACAAATCGATCTTGTTGAAGACGTAGCGGATGTTGCGCGACTGGACGCCGAGTTCCGCGAGGACTTCCTCCACGACGACGCGCTGTTCCTCCCACGTGGGATGCGATGCGTCGACGACATGGAGCAGGAGGTCGGCCTCGTTCACCTCATCGAGCGTCGCGCGAAACGACGCGACGAGATGGTGGGGCAGCTTGCGGATGAAACCAACGGTGTCGGTCATGACTGCGCGCTGGTTTTCGCCGAGATCCACTTCGCGCGACAACGTATCGAGCGTGGCGAAAAGCCGGTCTTCGACGAACACGTCGCCATCGCGACTCAGTCCGCGGAGAATCGATGACTTCCCGGCATTGGTGTAGCCCACGAGCGCGACCCGGAACGTCTCCCGGCGGGCATGCCGTTGCACCTCACGTGAACGCTTGACCTCCTCGAGCCGCTCCTTCAGGACGCGAATGCGATGCCCGATGAGCCGGCGGTCGGTCTCGAGCTGGGTCTCACCGGGTCCGCGCGCACCGATGCCGATACCGCCCCGCGTCTTCTCGAGGTGGGTCCACATCCGCGTCAGGCGGGGCCACATGTACTCGAGCTGCGCCAGCTCGACCTGCAACCGGGCCTCGCGGCTGCGGGCGCGAGTCGCAAAGATGTCCAGGATCAGTTCCGCGCGATCCATCACGCGCGTGCCGGTCGCGTCCTCGATGTTCTTGCCTTGCGACGGCGAAAGCTCGTCGTCGAACAGGAGCAGCGAGACATCCTCGGCCACGATGCGTTCGCGCAATTCTTCGATCTTTCCCTTTCCGAGATACGTGGCGGAGTTCGGGCGGTCGAGCTGTTGCGTCAGCGACCCGATGACCCGGGCACCCGCGGTATCGGCGAGCCGCTCGAGTTCGAGCAGGTGCTCATCCAGGTGATGTCGTGCATTTGACCGCTTCAGCGGTGCGCCGACCAGGAGCGCGCGCTCGACCGGGGGCGAAAGATCTATGACGTCTTTGGGCAACGCGGGAGAACTGTTGTTGGTTATTGGTTATTTGAACTGGTACCAGTATGGTACCGCGTACTGAACGCCCCGGTCAGGTATTTGAAGCTTGTCGTCGATCGTCAATCGTCAATCGTCAATCGTCAATCGTCAATCGTCAATCGTCAATCGTCAATCCTCAGCCTGCCTTTTCCCGAATACGGACGCGTGAAGCTGCCTAACGGCGTGCCGACCGTGATCTCGCCAGTCACCGTGTACTGGACACTGCCCGTCTGGATCAGTTGACGCCCTGCCTGTCCTACACCAGCGTACGTGAACGACAGCGGCAATCGCACCAGGGTGGAATCCCCTTCCTGCACCGTGAACCGGTCGCTCAGGGCTCCACTCCCGAACGGTAACGAGTCGAGGGCAATGCGGTATGTGATGCCTGTGCCGTCGAGCCGAAAGCTGTTGGGATTGTACACGCTCAGCATCACCTCCAGGTTTCCGCCCGACAGGCCGAGTCCCGTGATGACGGCGTCGCGGTAAGTGACGACGGGTTCGCGGAAAATGCCCTGGACGATGGATGCACAGGCCACCGCCGCAGACATAACGAGTGTGAGCGCGATGCGCTTCATCCGACGTCCTCCTGACCGGGCCGATCCTTTTCGCTGGCGGTCGTCTCGCGAGAACGTTCTCGCAGGTCGCGCCACCAGGCCATGCGTTTGGCGATGTCCTTCTCGAATCCGAACGTACCCGGTTCGTAAAACGTCGATCCCTCGAGGGCATCCGGCAGGTAGCGCTGGGGCATGTACGCCTCGGGAACATCATGCGCATACCGGTAGTCCTTCCCGTAGCCGAGTTCCTTCATCAGCGACGTCGGCGCGTTCCTGATGTGAAGGGGAACCCCCTCGGCCGGGTACTCGCGCGCGGCGTCGAGCGCCGCACCCCACGCGACGTACACGCGATTGCTCTTCGGGGCGGTCGCCAGGTACACGGCCGCTTCGGCCAGCGCGAGCTCCCCTTCGGGAGATCCCAGCGTGTGATACGCGTCACGCGCCGCCAGCGCGACGCGCAGTGCCTGCGGATCGGCGAGGCCAACGTCTTCCGAGGCGAAGCGAATGGTCCGTCGCGCGATATAGAGCGGATCCTCTCCACCGTCGATCATCCGCGCCAGCCAGTACAGGGCGCCCTGCGGATCGCTTCCACGCAGTGCCTTGTGGTACGCTGAAATGAGGTTGTAGTGCTCCTCTCCCGATTTGTCGTAGCGCGCAACGCGCCGCAGGAGCGCGTCGCGCAGCAATTCCTTCGTCAGCGTGGCGCCCTTTCCGGCATGCTCCGCCGCCGCCTCGAGAATGTTCAGCGCCCGCCGCGCATCGCCATCCGACTCCACGGCCAACCACTGCAGTGCGTCGTCAGGCGCCGACAGTGCCCATTCGCCGAGTCCTCGCTCGGTGTCGGTCAGTGCGCGCCGGAGGACCACGGCGATGTCAACCGGACTGAGCGGCTCGAGCACCACCACGCGCGCCCGTGACAACAGGGCTCCGTTCAACTCGAACGACGGATTCTCGGTGGTGGCGCCGATCAGCGTCACTACGCCGGATTCGACCGCGGGCAGAAACGCGTCCTGCTGCGCGCGATTGAACCGGTGAATCTCGTCCGCGAACAGGATCGTGCCGCGTCCCATCTCGAGCCGGCTTGCCGCTTCGGCGATGATTTCGCGGACCCGCGGCACGCCTTCGGTGACGGCGGAAAACGGCACGAACTCACGGTCGGTGAAATGGGCGACGAGGTGCCCGAGCGTCGTCTTGCCGCTCCCCGGCGGTCCCCAGAGGATCAGCGACCCGACCGTGCCGCGCTCGATCGTCTCGCGCAACGGCTTGCCCGGCCCGAGGATCTTTGCCTGACCGACGAACTCGTCCAGCGTGCGCGGCCGCATGCGCGCCGCCAGTGGCGCCGCCGATGCCGCGGCGCTGAACAGCGAGCCCGATGATGCCCCTCGATCGCGGCGCGACGGCATGATCAGCTTAACAACTTCCAGGCGAGCGTGAACAGGCCGCATCCGCCGAAGAAGTACAACGCGAGCGACCATCCACGCTTCGACTGGAATTCGGGGACGAGGTTCGACGCCGCGACGTACAACGTCACGCCGGCGGCGAGTGGAAGCCCGTGCTTCGCCAGCGGGGTCACCAGGCTCGTGGCGGCCACGCCGAGCAGCGTCGTCAGGCCTAACGCGCCGGCTGCCGCCACAGCGGTTCGTGGCGGTTGCCCGGCCGCCAGGAACAGGCTGGCGATCGCCAGGCCCTCCGGCAGCTTGTGCAACACGACGGCGAGGAAAACGAGCAGCCCGAGTTCGCGGCCGACGCTGAACCCGGCCGCAATGGCGACGCCATCCACGAACGTGTGCATCAACAGGCCGGCCAGCGCGGAAACGCTGATTGCCGTCGTGACCTTGTGTGTTTCTTCACCGAAATGGAAATGCGTGGTCAAGGTATGCTGCGTGAAGTGCACCGCGAGATACCCTGCCAGCATCACCACGGGTGCCGAAGCGTCCCCGAGCGCAAGCGCTTCCGGTACGAGCTGGGTGAGCGCAACAGAAATCATGAACCCCGCCGCGACCGCGATCAGCGCATCCATGAATTGCATGCCGCGCCGAGCCCGGCCGGCAACCGCCAGCGCACCAGCCACGTTGGCCAACGCCGACAGCAGGGCGTACGTGAACGGACTCACCGCGGACTCCGGGCCATTTCGAGCAACAGGTCGCGCCGGTTCCGGGAGGGATCCTCGACGACCGCGTCGAGCAATCGCCGCAGTGTTTGCCCGACCTCAGGACCAGCTGGGATGCCCAGCTCCATCAGGTCGCCGCCATCCACGGCCAGGTCGGCCACCGCCAGCGGATCGTGGAAGGCGATCTGTGTCCCGCGCCGATACATGCGCACCATCCCGGCACTGAACGCGGCGCCCTCGGCGAGCCACCGCGCCGTCGCGACGCGCATGAAATCGGTGAACTGCGTGCGGCCAATCGCCGACGCCCAGCGGCGGAGGGTCGCATCGTCCGTGCTGGCGTCAGCCTGTCGCATCGCCACGCCCAGCGCGTGCCACTTCCGGACATGGTGAGTCATGATTTCGCTGTCGCGATTCGATGCCCGCAATCCTTCCATCGTCCGGCGCGCCGATTCGGCCGGCAGCTCGAGGAACAGCGTCGTCAGCCGGTTCCGTGCGCGCGATTGGGCGAGCTCGGGACGAGCCGTCGCGTCAGGCAGCCCGATGTGGTCCGCCGCCGCGAGCGACGCAGGACCGGCATTCTTCAACTCGGGAACCAGCGAAGCGAAGGCGCCCGACATCTGCCACAGCCGGAGACTGCGCGACGGGTACCGCACCTGTTTCATGGTTTTCTCGAGTTCCTGCCTGACGCGTTCCCGTGAGAGTCGGCCGAGATGGGGCGCTGAATTCACGACCGCCTCCCACGTCGCCGGATCGATCTCGAAACCGAAACGTCCGGCGAAGCGGAACGCCCGGAGCGCCCGCAGGCGGTCCTCCACCATCCGGGCCTGCGGGTCACCCACCGCGCGGATCACGCCACGGTGCAGGTCATCCTGGCCGCCGAACGGATCTCGAAGCTCGCCTGACGAGGGCGAAAACGCGATCGCGTTGATCGTGAAGTCTCGCCGGGCGAGGTCGTCGTCGAGTGAGACGCCATACTCGACGACCGCGTGCCGGCCGTCGTGCTGGGGCAGAACGAGCACGTGGCCTGGGGCTTC
>CAMPKM010000170.1 GCA_946887155.1 uncultured Gemmatimonadota bacterium | reverse complement strand
TCCCTGATGTTCCTGTCGCAGACCGGGCTGTTGCCGGCCGGCGGGGAGCTGCTCGGGGTCAGCGGGATCACGCTGGTCATCGCGGTCGCGGTCAATTTTGCGTTAGGCGCCCTGATGACACTCGGCATCGGCCTCTATGCGCCGTGCCTCATCCTCGTCAGCATGCTGGGCATGAATCCCACCTCGGGCTTCCCGATCATGATGGGTTCCTGCGCGTTCCTCATGCCCATCAGCAGTGCCCGGTTCATCCAGAAGCGCGCCTTTCATGTGGGCGCTTCCCTGGGACTGATGATCGGCAGTATTCCGGCCGTGCTGCTGGCGGCGTACATCGTCAAGTCCCTGCCGCTGACGTGGGTCCGCTGGCTCGTCATCATCGTCGTCGTCTACACGGCGACCACCATGCTGCTGTCGGCCCGCAAGGAGCGAGCGGCCGCGATGGCGCGTTAGGGTTGGAACCTCCCTCGATCCCGACCTCAGCGTTCGCGGAGTGCCGGGGGTCGGAGGCGAACATGAAAGCTCGGGCAGCGGGACGCGAGCGATGTCGATGCGTGTGATCCGGCGACCGCGCGCAGCAGTGGATCCCAGTAACGCATCGATCGGTCGCACTGGCAGGTCAAGGCCGGGTTAGATTCTCCGCCATGGATCCATTCGTCGCCCGGACAGCGTAATGCAGTTGTACGGGCACGCTCGGGCGGCCGAGTCCGCGCGCGACCAGAAGGAAGTGCCGGGCGAAGCGCCGCGTGAACCAGGCGATGACGCGCTCGTCGACCGCATGCGCGCGGGTGACGAGAGTGCGCTGGCGATCCTATACGATCGTTGGTCGGATCGTGTTCACTCACTTGCAGCGCACCTGCTGCGAGACAAGCGTGACGCGGAGGACATTGTGGAAGAGACGTTCTGGCAGGCCTGGCGTGGTGCGGCGCGATTCGACGCCGGCCGCGGCGCTGTCGGGACGTGGCTCCTGACGATCTGCCGGAGCCGCGCGCTGGATCGATTACGCGCACGCCGGCGCCGGCCCGAAGACGTTGGCCTCGATGATGTCCCGCCAGCCGAGGATCCCCACGGCGATCCAATGGCTGCGATGGTCATGAATGAAACCGGTCGTATCGTTCGTGAGGCGCTGGGTGAACTGCCCGCGGAGCAACGACAGGCGGTCGAGCTGGCGTATTTCAGGGGATTGAGTCAATCCGAAATAGCTGAACAGACAGGCCAGCCGCTGGGCACGATCAAGACGCGAGTCAGGCTCGCCATGGTGAAGCTGCGCGACAAGCTCGGCACGCTCAGGGAGTCGTCACCATGACGAACCCCTGGACGCATGACGAGGTTCGCGCCGAGTTGGGCGCATATTCGCTGGATGCGCTTTCGCCCGATGAAAGCGCCGCGATCGACGCGCACCTGTCGACATGCGATTCATGCCGCGCGGAACTCCGCGCGATGCGCGAGGCGGCGGCCTCGCTGTCCGCGATGGCGCCGACGCGTATCATGGATCCGGACAGGAGCGCCGGGATCAGGCAGCGACTGCTCGATCGTGCCCGGCGCGACGGAACGGCAACGGATGCCGTGATCGACTCCCGGAGTGAGACCCGGCCGCGCCGCGCCGCACTGCCGTGGTGGCTCGCCGCCGCTGCATCGATCGCTTTCATTGTCGCGGTCATGCAGCACGGTTCCGTGGTTCGTGAGCGTGACGACGCCCGGGTTGCGCTGGCGGCGGAATCGCTCCGGGTGGCCCAACTCCGCGACACGCTGGCCGAGCGCGAGCGCGTATTATTGGCCCTTGCCGGTGCGGACGTGAAGGTCGTTGATCTGGTCGCGAGCAACCGCCGGCCTAACGCGCGCATGTTCTGGGCGCAGGCGACGAACACCTGGACGATGTTTGCCCACGACATGCCCGCACCGCCGGCGGGCCGCACCTATCAGTTATGGTTGATTACCCGTGACGGCCAGCGCATCAGCGCCGGCACTTTCGCACCGGATCCGGCAGGCAGCGCAGTGGTCAGCGCCCAGTATCCCCTGGCTCCCGACGCCCTGCAAACGATCGCCGTTACGGACGAGCCAGCCGGCGGCGTTCCGCAGCCGACCGGGGAAATCGTGATTGCCGGACAACCCAGGTAGGTAGCGCAAGGTGCAAAGCGCCCACCTCTGAACTCTGACCTGACTTTCAGAGATCCACTTCGATAGATCCGACGTATCCCTCCCGAACACCCACCCATCGGGAGGCCACGAATGCCAGTCTTTTCGCCCGCGCGACGGAGTGCCGCGGGAGCCATTACGGTAGCGGTCGCGATCCTTGCCGGCCAACGACTGCTCGCGTCGGATCACCAGGACACACCCGAAGTCGAGTTGAATCCGCGCATGGACATCAACGATGTCTTTGCGTTCCCCGGCTCCGGCGCCGACCGCATCGTCCTGGCGATGACGACGTCTTCGCCATTACAGGGCACGAGCGCGTCGTTCGACAACAACCTGCTGTACCAGTTCCGGATCGATAGCGATGGCGACGCGATCGAGGACCGCGTCATCCAGGTCACGTTCAACGGAGCAGGGGCGAACCAGACCATCACCGTACGCGGACCGGTGGCCCCGGCGACGACCGGCATGCGCAGTGTGCTGGTCACCGATCCCCAGGCCATCTCGGGTGCCGTCGGTCAGTCGTTAGGTACGGCCACCGGCGTGCAGGTGTTCGCCGGTCTCCGGGACGACCCCTTCTTCATTGACCTCGAGCAATTCTTCGCCATCGTCCCGGACCGGCGCCCATCGACCGGGCCATTGTCTCAGCCGCAGACGCAAACGGCCACGTCGTTCCGGAGCCCGGGTATCGATTTCCTCCGGGACTACAACGCCCTGGCCATCGTCGTCGAGGTCCCGAAAGCGATGCTCACGAACGCTTCCGGCGCCGACGCCAGCATCGGCGTATGGGGCACCGTCAGTCGCTGAACCTGATGGGCGGCACATCCAGCAATCCAGCCAACCCCGCACTTACCGAGGATTCAATCCATGAACAAGTTTCTGCTGTCGGTTGCCGCGATGGCGGTCGTCGCGACCGCGTGCAGTGATGACGACGACAACGACATCACTGGTCCAGTCTCTACACGCGAGTATGTGCAGATCGAGCGACTCGGCAATCCCCTCGTGAGCGAAGTCTTCTTCCTCAAGCGCGACCACGGACTGCACAACACCAGCATTCCGTCGACTGACGTCGCCAACGGCTTCAAGACAAAAATCGAGCGCTTCATACGCGACGTTGCCGGACGCAACAACGCGGTCCAGACCACCGTATCGTCGGTCCTGGTCCCGGATATGCTCCTGGTATTTCCCAATCGAGATGCATCCACGTCGGGTTGGCTTGGCTGGGCCCTCGCCAATGGCTGGGGAGGACGGAACCTGAGCGATGACGTGGTCGACGCAGGCCTGGCCGCCGTGTTCGGTAACCTGCTCGACGACAGTAACACCAGCCCCGGTCTCGCGTCTGACAACGTGAACGCCAACGACAAGCCCTTCTCCCCGACGTTCCCCTATCTCGCCGCGCCAACCCAGTAACCATCCTCCCGGACGTCGGGCCTAACGACCTGGCGCCCGGAAACTGGTTATACTCCTTCACGATGCGACTGATCTATCGTCTGCTGGCCGCGCTGATCCTCATTGGTGGCAGCGCCGCGGCCTGGTTCCTCCCCACTGTGGGAGCGGCGCGGTTCGACGCCGAACGAAAATCAGGGTCTTCGGTGCAGCGGAGACAGGCGATCGCATTTCATGAGCGCCGGCTGGAGGAGGATCCCAGGAGCGCGCTCGACATGGCGCAGTTGGCGGCGCTGTTGCTCGAAGAGGGCCGGATGCGCGGAAACGAGGATGCCCTCGCGCAGGCCGAAGCGCTCGCCAGGCGATCGCTCGGCCAGCGCAGCCGCCGGAACGGCCGCAGCGCCGCCCTGCTCGTGAACGCGCTGGTCGCCCAGCATCGCTTCACCGAGGCGCTGAAGGTGGCGCGAGACCTCGTTGGATTCGACCCGGAAACGCCTGCCTATCGAGCACTGCTCGCCGAAGTCCTCATGGAAGTCGGTGAATATCGTGAAGCGATTACGTTGCTCGGGTCGTTGCGGGCGCATCGCGAGGACCTCGGTATCGCCCCCCGGCTCGCGCGCTGGGCCGAGCTTACGGGCCAGCCGGGTGAAGCGCGCCGCATCCTTGCCGCCGCCAGGGATGAGGCCCACCAGCGCCCGGACCTTGGTGGGGAGCAACGTGCGTGGTACGACCTCCGTCTTGCGGACGTCGAGCTGCGCCACGGGAACCTGCGACATGCGTCAGCGGCGATTCGTTCCGGTCTCAGGGAGTCACCGGGCGATTGGCGGCTGATCCTGGCGCAGGCGCATCTCGAAGCCGCCGACGGTTCATGGCGTAAGGCGATTGAATCGGCCGAGACCGTGATCGCGGACGTGCCGACGCCGGATGCGCTCGCGCTGCTGGCCAGGGGCCACACACTCCTTGGCCGGAGGGAAGAGGCCGGTGCGTATATCGTTGCCCTGGACGCGGCGAGCCAGCGCCAGCGTGAGATCAATCGTGCGTTGGCGTTTACCCTGCTCGACCAGGACACCGTCCCAGGCGGCATCGCACGGCGGGTTGCGGCTGACACACTCGTCAGGCGCGACATCCATACGCTGGATCTGCTGGCGTGGGCACTGCACAAGTCCGGGCAGTCGAATGACGCGCTTCGCATCTCCCGGCGCGCTACCGCAATGGGGAACGTCGAGCCCGCGCTCCGATTCCGCGCGGGGATGATCGAGCTGGCGGCCGGCGATCCGTCGCTGGCCAGGGTACACCTGGAAGTGGCCCTGCAGGGCGAGCGCGCGCTGTCCGAGTCGCAGCGGGCCGAGGCACGGCAGACGGTCAGCAACCTGTCCAGCCGGGTCATTCCGTAGGTTGCCATGGATCTCTCCACGCTCCGGTCGTTCGCCTCGTTAGGCTTCGGCCACATCACGGCCGCCGGGGCACTCGATCATATCCTGTTCCTGCTGGTCCTGGCGGCAGTCTACCGCTGGACCGAATGGCGGCAGGCCGTCGTCGTGGTCACTGCGTTCACGATCGGACACTCGCTCACGCTGGCCCTCGCCGTGTGGCGTCCGGGATTGCTGCCCGATCCGGGTATCGTCGAGTTCCTGATTCCGCTGACGATTGTCGCGACCGGAATCGAGAACATCGTCACCCGCGGGGTCCGCCAGCGGCGAGTCAGCGCCAGGCGCCGGACGCTGCTCGCCGGCACGTTCGGCCTGGTTCACGGCGCAGGATTCGCCGGCTACCTGCGGGAGATTTTTCCCGGTTCCGTCGCGGGACCCCTCTTCGGCTTCAACATTGGCATCGAACTTGGCCAGGTCGCCGTACTCATTGCCTGTTTCGCGGTATTGGCGGCGGTCGATCGTGCCATGATGGCGTTCATCATGAAAAGAAGCACCTCGGCTGCATTCCAGTTGCGGGTGGCAGCCGTGTCACTCGGCGTCGCGGTCATGGGCGGAGTCTGGGCCGTGGAGCGCGCGCCGTGGTGAAGCCCATCGTGCTCGCCATCGGCGTGGCGCTGGCGTCGTTCGCCCATCCGCTCCACACGTCGTACACCGAGGTATCGCGTGAAAAACGGGGCGACTACCTGACGCTCTCGGTCCGTTTGTTTGCCGACGACTTCGGCTCGGCAATCGACTCGCTAGGCAGGACGACGGCCCTGCGAGGCAACTCGGCCGAGGCGGTCGCGCGCGTCTACTTTGAACGGTCAGTAATCCTGTTGAAGGACGGAAAGCCGGTACCGCTG
Organism: uncultured Gemmatimonadota bacterium; assembly: GCA_946887155.1. The sequence goes on along the minus strand of CAMPKM010000170.1, from coordinate 853 downwards.
TCGTGGTGTGGTATGCGGTCCGCGGATGGCCTGACGTGGCTTTGCGCGCGAACGGCTGTCCCGGTTGGCGACGGTGACCTGCGGATCCGGAATGCGCTGATGTTCGACCGGTTCCCCGACCAGATCAGCATCATCCGGGTCGAGAGGAAATCGAAGGCGCGAACGCTCGTCCTGAGCGCCCGCGCCCCGGAAGCGAAACTGGACTGACGGACTTACTCCTGCCTGAGCGCCACCATCGGGTGAACGCGGGCCGCCCGGCGGGCTGGTACCCAACTCGCCACCAGGGCGGCGGCAAGCAAAACGGTCCCGGCGGCGCCGAGCGCAATCGGGTCGGTGCCCGATATCCCGAACAACATGCTCTCGAGCAGGCGCGTCGCCGCCACCGCGCCAATGAGGCCGATGGCCACCCCGATTCCCCCCAGCCGCAGCCCCTCACCCAGCACGCTGGTGAGGACGCTGCGCTGTGACGAGCCTAACGCGATCCGGATCCCGATTTCCCGCGTTCGCTGGGCGACGCCGAAGGCGGTGACACCGTAGATCCCGATCAGCGCCAGCAGCAGGGCCACCGCCCCGAGCACGCCCGACATCCAGATGGCGACGCGCTGCGGAAAGAGGCCGATCGCTACACGCGCCTCCATGGTGTCCGACAACAGGATGGGCAGGGACGGATCGAGCCCGGCGACGAGCCGGCGGACCGGCTGCGTCAATGGGGCGCCCGGCGCGGACCTGACGAGCAGCGACATGGTGCCGAGGTATCGTTGTGCGAACGGGACGTAGACGAACCCACGGGGCTGCTCGCCTAACGTTCGGTACTTTCCATCACGAGCGATGCCGACGACCGTGACGACGCGGT
>CAMPKM010000169.1 GCA_946887155.1 uncultured Gemmatimonadota bacterium | reverse complement strand
ACCCCCCCAGTCGTAAGTACGCCCCTATCGGCTGTCTGCGCCCTTCGGCAGTTCGCGCCCTTCGGCAGTTCGCGCGCTTCGGCAGTTTGCGCGCTTCGGCAGTTTGCGCCCTTCGGCAGTCTGCGCCCTTCGGCAGTTCGCGCCCCTTGGCAGTTCGCGCCCTTTGGCACTTCCCCCCGCCGAGCCCCGGCATTGACCAGCGCCGGTTTCATGGCTAACCAACGTTGTGCTCGATCATGCTCCGATCACCGTCCGCGCTCCTGCCCAGCGTCGTGGTCATCCTGGTGTGGCTGCCTGGATGAGCGAGAGGGTTCCATGGCGACTGTTGCTGGCCCTGGGAGTGGGGGCGTGCAACAACGAGCCGCTCGCATACGACGTGACCGGACGCTTTCCGCATGATCCGGGCGCGTACACGCAGGGACTGGTGTGGGCTGACAGCGTGTTGTTCGAGAGCACCGGCCGGTACGGTTACTCAGAGATCCGTCGCGTCGATCTCGCTACGGGGCGGGTGCTCGAAGCGCGCGCGCTGGCGCCTGATCGTTTTGGCGAAGGACTCGCGCTGCTGAACGGCCGCCTCTACCAGCTCACGTGGGAGTCCGGGATCGCCTATGTCTTCGATGCCGCGACGCTCACTCTGCAGGACTCGATCACCTATCCCGGCCAGGGCTGGGGCCTCGCGACGGATGGGACCTCGCTGATCATGAGCGACGGATCCGATTCCCTGCGGATCGTTTCGCCGGAAACGTTTGCGCTCGAACGGGTGGTCAAGGTTCGTTTGCGCGGTTCGCCGCTGTTCCAGATCAATGAGCTGGAGTACGTGAACGGCGAAATCCTCGCCAACGTCTACGAAACGAACTGGATCGTGCGCATCGACCCGGCCACGGGCGAGGTCCGCGAGACCATCGACTTCACACCACTGTTTCCGGACCGGCGCGGGATGGCCGAGGTCATGAACGGCATCGCGGTGGCGCCGGACAGCGGGCAACTGTTGCTCACGGGAAAGTTCTGGCCGACCATGTTCCAGGTCCGGTTATCACCGCCCGCGCCCTGAGACTCGAACTGTGTGCTGATGCCCGATCCCCTGTGGCGCTAGCGCGAATCGCATATCGGGCTTCGGCTCGCGCTCTGTTTGCGCCCTTTGGGGGACTTGCAGACATCCGTCGTCAGACGCTTGACGCGATGCAGCTCCGTCCCGGCGAGCGAGTCCTCGAACTGGGTTGCGGACCAGGTGAGTTGACCGCGGGGCTCCTCGGGCGCGGTGCGCAGGTCGATGCAGTGGACGTATCCGACGACATGCTGAGGGACGCCATGCGGCGTGCCCCCGGCGCCTCGTTCGAACAGGCGGACCTGGTTCGTTATGTGCCGCGCCGCAAGTACGATGCGGTCCTTCTCTCGTTCGTGCTCCACGAACTCGATCCGGTCGACATTTCAGCGGTAGTCACGCGCGCCGCGTTTGCGCGGTCGCCCGACGGCCGACTCGTCATCCTCGACCACTCGCTCCCACGCGGCTCGTCCGGCCGGATCTGGCAGGGCATTCTGGGCCTCCTGGAGCCGGCGCGCGTGACGCAATGGTTGTCACTCGACCTCAACGCCATCCTTCGATCGAATGAACTCTCGGCGGTCGTTGATCGATCGCTCGCCGGTGGACGTGCCCGACTCCTCGTTGCAACTCGTCAGGCGTGAGTCGAGCGAGTACACTGACCCTGCTGCCTTCGAATGAAGCTCCATCCCTTTCCCGAACGCTCGCTGGTGCGATGGCGCCGAACGGATACGGCGGGAAGTGAGGACGCGCGCGTCGAGCATGTGAATGACCGGTGGGTGCTGTCCGGCCAGTTGGACGTCGCCGAATCCGGCCATCACACCGCGTTGCGGTACCGCATTGACTGCGACAATCAGTGGCGAACGCGTGCCGCGTTGATCGAAGGTTACGACCGGAAGCAGCCCGTTCGTCTTGAACTCCTCGCGGACGGTGAGGGCTCGTGGTCGCTCGATGGCCACCCGGTGCCCGTCGTCGATGGCGCCATCGATGTGGATTTCGGATTCACTCCGATGACCAACACACTGCCAATCAGGCGGCTCGACCTCGACGTGGGTGCGCGGGCTCGCGTTCGCAGCGCGTGGCTGCGGTTTCCGGAATGGCGGCTGGAGGCGCTCGACCAGACCTACTTCCGCGAGGCGGAACAGCGGTTTCGCTATGAAGCAATTGTCGATGGCGAGCCCTTCCGCGCGACGCTCGACACCGATGCCTTCGGGCGCGTGCTACGTTACGAGAACCTCTGGGAAGCCGTGTTCACTGACCCCCCGACGGCGTAATCGAACCGGAAAGGAGAACGAGAACGATGACCATTGCTGAAACGCTGCTGCCTGAGTTCGACCAGGAGATGGCCAGTACGCGCCGGGTCCTGGAGCGCGTGCCTGACGACAAACCGGACTGGAAACCCCATCCGAAGTCATTTTCCATTGCGCACCTCGCACAGCTCGTCTCGATGCTCCCGGGCTGGATCGGGCAGACGCTGACAAGCAACGAACTCGAACTCACCTCGGGCAGCGGTTACAGCAACCAGAAAACCAGCTCGCTCCTCGCCCAGTTCGACGACAACGTACGGAAGTCGCGCGAGGCAATCGCGAACAGCACCGACCAGGACTACGAAGTCCAGTGGGAGCTCAAGCTCCAGGGCAAGGTGGTGTTCACCGCGCAACGCAGGGTGGTCGTCAGGCAGCACATCAGCCACCTCAGCCACCACCGGGGCCAGCTCACGGTGTACCTGCGGCTGCTCGACATCCCGGTCCCGTCGGTGTACGGCCCCACGGCCGACGAAAACTGGAGAGGGTGACCGGCGTTACCGCTCGAGCCGGAAGCCGGCGTCGATCGTGGGCCGTTCCTTCGCGTTGGCGACGATCCAGCCGGTCAGGTACATCCACTTCGTCATCCGCGCCAGCTTGGCGTAGTCGATGCGGTCGGGGTTATCCCGGGGTGTGTGGTAATCGTTATGCAGGTTGGTGGAGAAGAACAGCGCCGGCACGTTGAGGCGGGCATAGGGCACGTGATCGCTGCGGAAGTACCATCCTTCCGGATGTGTCGGCCGGTCCCATAACGAGTCGAGCACGAACTTCCCCGTGCGGTTGTTGGCGTCCAGTGCCATCTGCACGAGGGTGGTCGAGTTCCGGTGCGGCGGCTGGACGCCGAGCAGCGACGCCGTATCGGGATGGTTCCGGCCGATCATGTCGCCGTTGAGGACCGCCGCCATCGACGCCAACGGCACCACCGGATGTGCCGCGTGCCACAACGAACCAAGCAACCCACGCTCCTCGGCGCCGTGATAGATGAAAAGCGCCGATCGACGCGAGGGCTGCCTGACCCAGGCGCGGGCGATGGCGAGCAGGGCCACGCTGGTTGAGGCATTGTCGTCCGCGCCATTCCAGATCGAGTCGCCGTCGACTGCATAACGAACGCCGTCATGGTCCTGGTGCGAGCTGAACACGACATATTCGTTGCGCAGCACGGGGTCCGTGCCCCGCACAACCCCGATGATGTTCACGCTCGGCGTGTCGAACTGTTCGCTCCGCAGGTGAATCTCCACACCCTGCCCGTCCTGGCGAAGCTGCTCCAGCGCCGAAGAGTGAGCGAGGAGGATTGGTGCCGGCCGCGATGCTGCCGCACCCCCCCGGCCTCCGCGGCCACCGCCGCGGCCACCCGTGGGTGCAAACCGGTTGGCGCCGCCGATGACCGTGTACGCGCCCCGCGACTGGAGGCGGGCGACCGCGTCGAACATTTTTTCGCCGAGGGAATCGGCCACCACGATGACGGCCGCCGCACCGCGGCGTACGAGCGCTGCGCTCTGTACGCTGATGCCCTGCCGCACCGCGCGGTACTCGGGCGTGTTGACCGTCGTACGGGTGCCCTGCGAGGTCGGACGGAGCATAACGACGGCAATGCGTCCGCGGACGTCGATGGAGGAGTCGGATCCGTCGCCCGCGAACACGGTCTCCCCAACGACGTCGCCGACCGTGTTCGACGCCGGTGAGACGTCGGTCCACAGGGTGAATGGCTTGCCCCCGATGCGGACCGAGCTGCCGGCGGTCGACACCCGCGTGCGACGCATGTTGAACCACTGGAAGAACGTGCTGTCTTCGCCCATGGGCTGGAGGCCGATCGAACGGAGCTGCTCCGCCGTCCAAATGGACGCGCGCATTTCGTCCAGTGTTCCCGCCTCGCGCCCGCGGGCCGCGTCGCCGGCCATCGCAAACAGGTCCCGGCGAAGGTCCTGTTCACGAATGGTCTGGATGGCCGAAGGCGTCGGTACCGATGTCGCTTGGGCAGCGAGATTCGACGTTCCCAGGCTGAGGATCAGGATCAGGCGCGCGCTCATTACGTCTCCTGTGCAGACGACGCAATGATATCAGACGATCAGCCGTTGAACAGGCTTGCCGGCGAACCGGTGGATGGTTTCCGGATCAGAGGTTCAATCGATGCGCGGCAACTTTCGGCGCTGAAGTTTCTGGATCCCATTTTCGTCGACCACGACCGTATACACGGCTGCGCGACCGAAACCAACGACCTGGGTCTCCGTTCCTGGTGCGACGCGACCAGCCAGTCCCCCGCGCCGGTCGATGACGTCGTAGGGCGGACTGAGGTTGCCGCTGCTCCCGGTGCGTCGGATCCAAAGCCGGCCGTCGGGTGCGGTTTGTAATGCATTTCCGACGAACGGGGGGACGAACTCGGGCCATTCCGGAAGGCTCGCCGCGTCGCGCAGGGGGCGGCCGGTTCGTTCCGACTCTCGCTGCAGGAAGGCGCGCTGTTCTCGTTCGTCGAGTCGCACGCGCTCGAACGGCAAGGCGGGCCCGGTCACTCGTTGGCCGGCCGGTCCTACCCACTCGACGCGGTACGGATCGAGGCGGGCGATGGCTATCCACCCATCCGGGAACAGCGCGGCCGTTTCGCCCGCCGCGAGCGGGTTCGTCATGATGGAGATGGCCGTTGCCGCGTTGGCCGGTCCCTCGGTACGGATCACCGATGGTCGTGCGCGCAGCATGGCGATGGTGTCCTGTGCGCCGGTCGATCGCGCCATCCGCACGAGCAGCAGCGAGTCCAGGCGCGGCATTGCGGCAGGTGTGGAGCCGGTGGCGATCGACTTCAGCGCGATGATGTTGCCTCGGACATCGGCGCCGTTAGGCGTTCGCGTCCGGGCGACCAGCACCGGTGCGTCGGGGCCCAGGGTTCCAGCGATCTCCGCCCCGTTCAGGAGCAGCCAGCGCCCGTTCCGTGGGTCCGGTACGATCGTCGAGTCCCCGGCGATGGCGAGCAGTGCAGCCGGTTGCTCGTACTCCTGGGGACCGCTCCCGTTGCGGCCGATACGGGTTGCGGTTCCCTTCGCGAAATCGGCGACGAATAGCGCACGCTCTCCCTGGTCCACGATCAGCACGCGCCCGTCCCGCAGCTCGCGGATGGCGATGACCTGGGTGAACTCCGCGGCCAATGTTGCGTCAGGCGCCGGTAGCGGAGTCGTGGTCGTACGAGCCGTCTGGGCGCCGGCCGGCATTGCCAGAAGACAACCCGACGCCAGTATGATGACTGCCCTCATGAACCTCCCGGTGGTATCTACTATTTCTTACGTAGATAGTACGTGGTGGATGCAGCGCGCGGCAGCCCCCGGTCGTCCCGCGCTTTTCAGAGGGGCGAAACGCCACACGTGAGTGACACGCTACCTTTTGGGCATTACCGGGTTACACTGCCTCGGGATTTCAATGGAGGACGCGCCACATGTCTTTCCTCGCGAACTGGCGGCCGGGACGCTTGCTCCTCGCGTGGTGCGGGTACTGGATCGCATTGTTGCTGGCACTGGTGGGGCCGGGCATCCCGGCGCTCCTGCGCGTTGCGAAACCCGGTGGGTCGGGAAGTGCGTCGGTGTCGGTAGGTGACGGAGCGCTCAAGCTTTCTGTTGCCGAGGGCGCGAGCACGGTCTGGGCGCTGGACGTCAACTTGCTGCTGCTGCTGGCCGCGGCCGTTGTGCCTCCCCTGCTGCTGTGGGGGCTTTGGGTTCGAGCACAGTCGCGCGAACGCTCCACGGCCGACGCGGCCATGCCTGACGTTCGCACCTGAGGCACCAGTGCGTCTGATGCCTGCGCTGTTGCTGCTTGCGATCACTCACGCGCCGGCGATAGCCCAGGAAGTACCTTCGTGCACGCAATCCGCCTATCGACAGTTCGACTTCTGGGTCGGTGAGTGGGACGTGGTCGACACCCGCGGACAACCGGCGGGTGTGAACCGGATCGAGAAAACGCTGAATGGCTGCGCACTCCACGAGACCTGGACCATCGCCGGGACGGCACGTGGCAATTCGTACAGCGCGTGGGACGCCGGCGACAACCGATGGCACCAGACATGGGTCGATAACTCCGGAACCGTACTGCGGCTTTCCGGAGGGATCGTCAACGGCGAGATGGTAATGGAAGGAGAACGGTCCCTGATGGATGGCACGTCGGTCACGGAACGGATCACCTGGACGCCTAACGCCGACGGAACGGTTCGCCAACTCTGGCAATCGAGCCGGAACCGGGGCATGCGATGGACCGTGACATTCGACGGCACCTATCGCCGACGCCAGGAGGACGATCCCGATTCCCGATTCCCGATTCCCGATTCCCGATTCCCGATTCCCGATTCCCG
>CAMPKM010000168.1 GCA_946887155.1 uncultured Gemmatimonadota bacterium | reverse complement strand
GTGGCGCCTTACGGCCTGACACTGACCGTCGAGATGAGGTACCCCGGCACGTCTCTCAAGTTAGGCCCGGTGGAATCCGTGCAGGCTACCGCGGTGAGGATCCCGGCTGCAACGACTACTGCCCTGGTACGCACGACCTGCCCCCTCATGGAGTTGATGAGAGGAGGATATACTCGCGCGCGCTGCGTCTCCCGCTGAGCCCGTTTTGGACGAAAAGCGGGGGTCAGATTCGCAACGCCCCTTGAACCGTCCTACCTCAGGATCTGGAGCGTTGCGAGCCTTGGCCCCGTTTTTCGGCGAGCGTTGATGAGCGGTTAGCGCGGGCGGGCGACGAGCTGAGGCGTGGTACGCGTGGCGGCCTGGAACTCGTTGCCTAACGCACCCCAGATGTTCGAGCCCCAGCACCAGGCGCGCCCGTCGGTACTCATGGCGCAACTGTGCCGATTGCCCAGCGAAATTGACGCGGCCGCCAATCCGCTCACGGTGCTGGGTGCGGACGCCCCGGACGTGTTCCCGATGCCGAGCTGTCCGTCATCGTTTCTACCCCAGCAACGCACCGCTCCTGCCGCGACCCCGCATGTGTGATCCTCGCCGGCACTGACCATGGTGTATCCACCGGCTCCCGACACCGCCGTCGGAACAAGGACCGTATCGCCAGCAACACCCTTCCCGACCTGCCCGAACCTGTTGCTGCCCCAGCACAGCATGTTGCCAGAGGTGGCTACACCGCATGTATGAGAGCCACCCGCCGCAATCGCGGTGAAGGTGATTCCACCTCCAACGAGCACTGGCGCATCGGAATCCTGTTTGTTGCCGGTGCCTAACTGCCCGGCATCGCCAGCGCCCCAGCAATAAGCCTGACCGGCTTGGGTGATCGCGCACGTGTGCGCGTCCCCCGCGGAGATGGCCTTGAACGACAGCAACGAGTCGGACACCGGGATCGGCGTGGTGCTGGTAGTGCGCCCACGGTCGCCTAGCTGCCCCTGTGTGTCATCGCCCCAGCAATAGGCCCTGCCGGTCAGGTTGAGCGCGCATGCGTGCAAAGACCCGGCAGAAATTGTTGTAAAGCGTTCCGATTTCACCGTCGCCAGGCCGGGGGTGGGAGTATCGCCCCCAAAACCGTTACCGAGCTGCCCGGCGCCATCTGCCCCCCAGCAGTACAGCAACTGCTCGGTAGAAATTCCGCAGCCGAAATTGCCACCGGCCGAAATGGACGTGTACGCAACTTCAGGCGCATTCATCCGCTTCGGCGGAAGCGTGCAGGGCGGAGTCTCCGACCCTTCCGTTCCGGGGAAGCAGGCCGAATCTGCTACGGAGCCGATCCGTCCGTCGAGGCCCAGCCCCCAGCAATAGCCGCGGCCGAAATTCGCCACGCCACAGGTAAAACCACGCCCACCATCCATGCTCGTCAGCACGCGCGGTTGTGTCTCGATGTCCACCGACGCCGAGCGATGCGCGGTGCGGGCGGTGATCGTTGCCTGACCGACGCCAACGACATTCACGATGCCATCACCGTCGACCGTCGCCACCGATGCGTTCGACGTCGTCCAGTTGAACGTCCGCGCCATGACGCCGTTGTTGTAGTCGCGCGCGATGGCGGTCAGTTCGATCGTGTCGGAAACGAGGGCCTGCGTCACCGGCGACGTCAGCGACACGCTGGCAACGACCGGTGCGACGAGAATCTGCGAGCCCGCAAAACGAGCGTTCGACGTCGCCAGTACGCTGGTGCTGCCCAGACCCTCGGCGTGCACCGTTCCGTTCACGTCCACCGAGACGACCTCGTTCGCGTTCGACTGCCAGGTGAATGCCACGCCAACGCGTAACTCACCGTCGGGATCGAACGCCTCGGCCTTCAGCCTGAGCGTGTCAGTGGAAGGCACGATCGGCTCGTCGACATAGATGGTATCGCGACCGGGAGTGACGACGATCGTTTCGGTGGCCGGGAGAATGACCAGCGTTGCCTTGCCGATCTTGTGCGCGCTCGCGTGGATCTCGACCGTGCCTGGGCGGATCGGTACGACGAGTCCCGTGCCGTCGACGATGGCGATCGACTCGTCCATGCTGCGCCAGGCATAATCCGAAACGGGAACCGTTTCGCCGGCGCGGCCGATGGCAACCGCGCTGAACTGCACGAAGTCCGCCGTCGTGATCGTGTCCGGCACGAGGATCGTCGCGCTCGACGGAACCACGCGAACTTCCAGGATCGACAAGCCCGGAATCCCGCTCACGTTCGGTCCGGTCTCCTCGCCGCAGGCCACGACGGTGAGCAGGGTCAGGGCAGCGGCAACTCGTCCAGCTCGCATCAGGTTCGCTCCAGTGATTCGTTTGAACAGCACACACAGTGCGTACTCAACTGTGGCGCGTCCAGCACCTTTGTGCACGATGTGTACCGTTTGGCCGGAGAGTCTCACACAGCCTATCCCCTGCCGGCACAACAGTTTAACCCTATCCAGACTCGGCGGTGTGGTAATATCGCCACACCAGCCGAGTGTGCCAGTGTCTCACACGGGGGCAGGATCTCGGGACAAGCCTTACGATTCGGCCGTGAACTACGAGCGTCCAAACGACCTCCAGTCAGCGGCCCGGCACCTTTCAGCGACCGACGCCCAGGCCCTGGGCGGGGGGACCGACCTCCTCGTCGCCATTCGCGAGGGCCTCGTACATCCCCGGCGCGTGGTCGACCTGACCGCCATTCCCGGCGCGAACGCGATCCGGGACCTGCCTGACGAGTCTCTCGAAATCGGCGCCGCGGTTCGCATCGCGACGATCGCTGAAGACCAGCGCATTCGCGAGCGGTTTCCGGCGCTGGCCATGGCCTGTGAGGCGGTCGGCAGCCCGGCCCTGCGGAACATGGGGACGTTAGGCGGCAACCTCTGCCAACGTCCCCGGTGCTGGTACTTTCGCTCCGGCATTCCCTGCCTCAAGTCCGGTGGATCCGACTGTCCGGCGGCGGCGGGCGAGAATCAGCATCACGCGATTTTCGGTGGTGGACCCTGTTTCGCGCTGAATCCGTCCGATCCGGCCGTGGCCCTCACGGCCCTCGAGGCGACCGTGCAGGTGTACGGCCCTGATGGCGCGCGGCAGGTTCCCATCGCCGAGTTCTTCGTGCTCCCCGATCCCGATCCTCGCCGCGAAAACAGCCTGGCGCCGGGCGAATTCGTCACCGGCGTTACGGTACCCGCTTACTCGTCAGGCGGCCGGCAGCGGTATACGAAGGTGCTGCAGCGCGCCGAATGGGATTTTGCCCTGGCGTCGATTGCCGCGGTGCGTCGCGCCGATGGCTCGGTCCGCATGGTCCTGGGCGGCGTGGCGCCGGTGCCGTGGCGGGTGAATTCGTCGGTCGAGGAGGATGTCGCTTCTGCTCCGCTCTCGGCCGATGACGTGGACGTGCTCGCCGAGCGGGCGATGTACGACGCCAGGCCGCTCGCGAAGAACGGTTACAAGGTAACTTTGGCGACGAATCTGATTCGTGAAGCGATCGCGTTCCTGAACGCCTAGGCGGTATCGCCCTCCGCCACCGCCCATCCGCCATCGATGAAAAAGCTTCTCGTCGTCCTGCAGCGCGAATACATGGAGCGCGTCCGCACGAAATGGTTTCTCGTGGCGACCGTGTTCGGACCGGTGTTTTTCGGCGCGCTGATGTTCCTTCCGGCATGGATGGCGAATCGTTCAAACACGTCGGAGGACGTCGGTCGGATCCGGATTCTCGACGCGACCAATGCCAACCTTGGCCAGCTCGTGGCGGCGGAGCTCAATCGCGACCTGACCGCTGACACCTCTGGCACGCAGGTAGTCAGCGTGACTGATGCGACCCTCGGCGGAGCGGAGTCGACGGCTGTGCGGGACATTCGCGCGCGCGATATCAAAGGTTATCTCGTCGTCGACTCCGGCACACTCGCAGGTCGTGGGGCGCGGTACCTGGGCACCAACGCTTCGGCACTCGCGGATATGCGGAGGATCGAAACAGCGGTTGCCCGGGAATTGATCGGGCTCGAGCTGAGTCGCGCCGGCGTAACGCCCATCGAGGTGGACCGGGTCAAGCGATTACGGGCCGGTTTGCGCGCTGAGCGTTTTTCCGTGTCCGGGCGCGCGGGTTCCGGTCGGGTGAACATCCTATTCGCCTCAGTCGTCGGCATCCTGCTCTACACGACGATTCTGATGTACGGTCAGAACGTCCTGCGCGGAGTCATCGAGGAGAAACAGTCCCGCGTGGCCGAGGTGGTCGTTTCGAGCATTCGTCCGACGACGTTGCTGGCGGGGAAGGTGCTCGGTGTGGGCGCCGTGGGCCTCACCCAAATGGTTCTCTGGATGATCGCCACCGTCGTTATGCTGCGATACCGGGTGGCCCTCATGGAGATGTTCGGGCTGCCGGCGACGTCGATCCCGCTTCCGTCAGTCAGCGCCGGCCAGATCGCGGTTCTTCTCATTTTCTTCCTGCTCGGCTACACGCTGTATTCGGCGCTCTTTGCTGCTGTTGGAGCGATGGTGAGCAGCGAACAGGAGGCCCAGCAGGCGCAGATGCCGGTGGTGCTGATGCTTGTGGCATCGATCGTTTTCCTCCAGCCAGTCCTACTCGATCCGGACGGTCAACTCGCAATGACGCTCGGATTCATGCCCATCTCGTCACCGATCATCATGCCGCTGCGCATGAGCACCGTGGACGTCGCTCCATGGGAAATCGGGGTTTCGATTCTCGCGTTGGTCGCCGGTTGTTACCTGGCAGTGTATTTCGCGGCCAAGGTTTATCGCACAGGTTTGCTCATGCACGGCAAGCGTGTGTCGTTCCGCGAAGTATTCAAATGGATCAAATGGGCGTGATGGGTCCCGGAGTCCTGGAACTGCCGAAGGTGAAACGCTCTATACCTGTTGTACCGGAGCCGTCGGCGTGAGAAGGCGATGCATGATGGGAAGGTCGACGCGTAGCAGGATCACCATCAGGATCGTTGTCGCGACCACGGCGACCATCAGGCCGCGTTCACGGTAAAGGTGTTCCGGGTTTTGCGCGGCGCTGTTCGGCTTGAGTGCCACTCGCAGGTACATGGCCATGACGAGTGCCACGAGAGGGAACGCCAGGATCAGTTCCAGGCGATAGCGCATGCAGAAGGCACCGAAGAAGAGCATGGCCGCTGCCGCGTAAAACATGATTGAGACGATCAACCTTTCGGACGTGTAGAACGCGAAGGATCGGCGATAGGCTCCTGCGGTCGCGCGATCGCCGATGCTGGCCAATTCCGCATAGCGCTTGAGCGCCATGAAATAGCAGCCGATCATCCAGTAGCTGAGCAGCAGCGAGGCTGGCGCGAGAGTGGCGCTGGTGACGATGAACCACCCGGCCAGCATGCGGAGCGGATTGTTGATGGCTTCGGACAGCACGTCGACATATGGCTGGTCCTTGCTCCGCATGGGCGGGACATTGTAGACGACGGCCATGACCCATAGCGCCAGCAAAGAAAGCGTGAAGGGGATGCTGATCGTCGTCGACAGGGACATTCCGGCGGCGAACAACAACAACCACTGCACGTATGCGGCGACGGGTGATACGCGACCCGAGGGAATTGCCCTATGCCTTTTCTCGGGGTGGTGTCGATCGGAGGGCGCATCGAGCACTTCGTTGAGCGTGTAGTTGCTGGACGCAACCAGGCAGATGGCGGCGAAACCGGTAAGGATGCGGATCCAGAGATTCCGGGCATCGACTCCACTGACCGTGCCAAGGGCGATGACGATTCCGGGAATGACGAAGACGTTCTTGAACCAGTAGTCGGGACGCGCGATGCCGATGTGCGCCCGGAGGTCCAATCCTCCGCTACGCTCGCTCATGTGCCGGAACGTTGCTTCGCTGCTTCATAGTCCTGGCTGACCATGTCGTCGAGAACGGTCGAGTCGTATCGGTTGCGCCACCGATTCATTTTTTCCCCAGAACGTCCATAGCGCGCGAGCAACGTCTCAGAGCACTGGAACACGGCGGATCGTCATTCACCTCGAGGATCCATCGGACCGCACTGCGTATCAAAGAATCCACCGGTCACCAATGTGTGAGCGTTATTTGGGCGTCCGTGACCCATCGAGCAAGGCGTTCCGCGGCGTAGGACACTAACTCGAAATCCAACGAAATGTCTTCCCGGCGACGGTAATGACTTTCGTCCCAATGGCACCGCTTCAGAGGCGGTCTTGGCTTGGTCAGCTTCCTCGCGATTGACCAGCACGCAGACCAAGACCGGTATCAGAACTGTCCAAAACACCACTTCGCCGATCACCAGGAATCGTTCGGCGTGACTTGACGCAACTTCATAACGCGATCCGAAGGGTTCTCGAACCAATATTGCCGGTGTAAGGAAGGTCAATAGTGCGATCATCAACTTTTGGAGAAACGTCCTCGGTAGAAGGATTAGCGGCAAAACAGCGAGCAGGTGTGTCGTCTGCGGAATTAGCGAAAACACGAGCAGAAAACGACCTTGCCACGAATTCCATCGAAGCGCGCTGAGAAGCAGTAGCCATCCGAAAGGAACGGTTATCCAGGGTCGGATATGATCGGCGCTCCGCGTTGCAGAGAGCCACTGGGAAACCCAGCCAGGCTCCACAAGGAACGAAATAGTAAGCAGTGCGATCGACGCAACTATAGCAGCCTTTAGTTTGGCAAATCCACGAAGAGGTCCCGCCATCATGGCAATACCGAGGGTCGGTTTGCTGACAGCCAGGAAGGCGAGTGCCGGAG
>CAMPKM010000167.1 GCA_946887155.1 uncultured Gemmatimonadota bacterium | reverse complement strand
CCTTTGAGATGGCAAACCCGAAACCATTGTCATCGGCGACACCGGCCACCAATGCGCGCCGCCCGCTGAGGTCGATTGAAAGCATGGGGGGAAGTAATTAGCGCAGACCGCAAAGCGCAAAGCGCAAAGCGCAAACGGACTTCTGCCGGACCCGTGCGAACCAGTAACGTTTGAGCAGTGAGCATTCAACCACTTCAGCCTGCCGACCTGCTGCGCATCCCGCTCGACGGCCCCCGGCCGTCGTTTTCGCGCGCGCTCTGGCGCATCGCCTCGGCTGATGTGTCGTCCGGGAACCGTGTGACGCTGTTGCGCGACGGACCCGGCACGTTCGAGGCAATGCTGGCGATGATCGACGCGGCGCAGGAAAGCGTGGAGTTCGAAGGCTACATCTACCGGCGCGACGAAATCGGGATGCGATTCGCCAAGGCGTTCGTCGATGCGGCCGAGCGAGGCGTCCGGGTTCGCGTGCTGATGGATTGGGTGGGACGCCTGCCGACGCCGGCCTCATTCTTCCGGAAGCTCATTCGCGAGAACCTCGACGTGAGGCTGTTCAACCCACCGGGGTTCCGCGCCTGGCTGGGATTATTGCCGCGCGACCACCGGAAAGTCCTCGTCGTCGACGGCAAATCCGGCGTCACCGGCGGCATTGGCATCGGACTGGAATGGAATTACGGCATGATCCGTCGCCGGAAGTCGCCGTGGAGAGACACCTCGATTCGTATCGACGGCGACGCGGTCCAGGACCTGTTGCAGGCCTTCGAGCGGATGTGGGCGCGAGCGCGCGGACGCAAAGGACCGCGCCAGCGCGTGCAACGCGCCCCGTCGCGGTCGTTCCTCAATACGCGATTTCACCCCGAGAGCCTGGTCGGCATCATCGAGGGAGAGCCCGGCAAGTCGCGCGTGTCGCGGGCCATGCAGATCCAGGCGGTCGCGGCGGAGAAATCGATCTGGATCGCCAGCGCCTACTTCATGCCGTCGGGTTCCGAGATCGAAGCGCTGTCCGGTGCGGCCCGCGACGGCGTCGACGTTCGGGTGCTCGTCCCCAGCCGGTACGATCACTTCTGGTTGCGCGGCCTGATGACGCGTTCGTACCACCGGCTGCTCCGCAACGGCGTGCGCATCTGGGAATGGCGCGGCGAGATGATGCACGCCAAGACGAGCGTGGTCGATGGCCGCTGGGTTCGCGTGGGTTCGACGGACTTCAACCCGCTCAGCGTCTCGATCAACTACGAACTGGACGCGGTGATCGAGGATGCGGCGTTAGGTACCGCGGCGGAGGCGATGTTTCTCGAAGACCTCCAGAAATCGAAAGAACTGCGCCTGGCGAGAAGTGCGATAAGGGCGGGTACGGCTTGAAACCTTGATAGGGGCGGATACGGCTTGAACGCGGACGAGGCTGGAACTACGGATGATCGCTGATACTGCTTTGGCGAGAACCTGGACACTCTGAGACTCGCCTGCATCGACAGAGGAGTTCGTGGTGTCCAGGTTCTCGCCAATGAAGTACATGTGGCCGTCCGCAGTTTCCGCATCGTCCGTGTTCCAGCAGTACCTGCGCTAATCGTGTGCTGTAGTACCTACGCGAATCGTCTCACATAGCGATAGGACCCCGTCGTGGCGGTACCTCATCGGTCGACGGTTTCAGCTCGGGTAACCCGGCCGCACGAAGGATTGCGTTCAGTGCGGGCAGGCTGGTATCGAGCGTTTTCTTCAGTGCCGCGAGTTCTTCGTCGAGTTCCCTCGACAGGCGCGTGAATGCTTCCCGGCTCTGGTTGGTCGGCTTGTATTCGCCGGCGCCCACCACGCCCGACAGCGCTGCGATCTTGTTGTTCAACTTGATCGGGTAGTTCAGCGGATCCTGGCCGCTCTGGTTCCGTGTCTGGTAGACCTCGTTCTCCCGGTACGTCAGGCTGTCCATCATCACGGTGGCGAGGCGCGTGAACTCCGCGCGCTGCTGCGGATTCAGCTTGTCGGTACGGTCACCGACCTGGTACCGCATGTTGCGCACCGTGCGCACGCCGAGGTTGGCTTCGGTCACCTTGTCCCGGATGGCAATCAGGAGACGGAACTGCTCCTGCAGGTCGGCCTCGGTCGCGGTGGAACGCGGGTCCTTGCGAACGCGGATCGGATACGTCTGCGTGTCGCCACCGACAGTCATGCGCACGCTGTAGGTGCCCGGCGGCGCGATCGGTCCCTGCGTGCCGGCGGCCCACATGATCAGGTTCGAGAAACGCTCGGCGTCGGGGTAGCGAAGGTTCCAGGAGAAGGTGTTCATGCCTGCCTGGTTAGGCGCCCGAGGTGGCGGGCCACCGCCGCCACGTCCGCCGCCACCACCGCCGCCGCCGGGCATGAGTGCGGCGACGACCCGCGTCGCGGAGTCCCGACTGGCGCCGGCGCGCATCACCGAGTCGATCGCCGCCGCCCGGCGGAGGGAATCGGCCGCAACCTGTGGATCCTGGTCTGACGTGAACGACCGGATCACCTCGCCGCGTGCGTCGAGGAACTCGAAATTCACGCGTTGACCGCGATCCTTGAGCCAGTATTGGACGACCGCGCCCGATGGCACGCCCTGGAACTGCGTCCGGAACGCATCGACCGGCCGGAAGAGATGGGCCGCTTTCTGCGTGATGGCGGGCGTGACTTCGCGCAGCGCCGACATGTTGTCCATGATCCAGAACGCGCGTCCGTGCGTGGCCAGGATCACGTCGTTGTCCTTGATACGAATGTCGTGCACGGGCACGATCGGCAGGTTCCGGTTGAGCGACTGCCAGGTGAGTCCTTCGTCGAACGTGACGTACACGCCGCGTTCCGTTCCGGCGAACAGCAGACCGCGCCGCACCGGGTCTTCGCGCACGACGCGCACGAAGTGGTCGTCCTTGATGCCGTTGATGACCTTCGTCCAGGTGCGGCCGAAGTCAGCCGTCTTGTAGATGATCGGCTGGCGGTCGCCCAGCTGGTACCGGTTGGCGGCGACGAACGCGCCACCGGCAACGAAGTTGGACGGCTCGATGATGGAGATGCGCGTGAAGTCGCCGATGTCCGGCGGCGTCACGTTGGTCCAGTTCGCGCCATTGTTGCGCGAGACCCAGACCAGTCCGTCGTCGGTGCCGGCCCAGAGGACGCCGGCCTGCACGGGTGATTCATCGAACGCAAAGATCAGCGCGTACGTCTCGACGCCCGTCTGGTCGCGCGTGATCGGGCCGCCCGACGGTCCCATGGTTTTGGGATCCTTGCGGGCGAGGTCCGGCGACACCGGCGTCCAGCTCTGGCCTTCGTTGTTCGAGCGGAAGAGCCTCGAGCCGGCCGCGTACACGACGTTAGGCGTGTGGCGGGAGAAGACGATCGGGAACGTCCACTGGAAGCGGACCTCGATGTCCTCCGACGAGTGACCCATCGGGTTGATCGGGAACACCGTCACGTTGCGCTCGAAACCGGTGCGGCGATCCTTGCGCGTCAGCAGGCCGCCGTAGCTGCCGGCGAAGATGATGTTCGGGTCGCGGGGATTCGGCGTGACGTAACCGGACTCGCCGCCGCCGGCGTCGTACCAGCCGTCCATGCCATCCCCGCCCCCGCGACTCGGGCCACAGAGCGTCGAGTTGTCCTGCTGCGCGCCGCAGATCTGGTACGGCCAGTCGCTCGTGACGTCGACGTGATACCACTGCGCGGTCGGATAATCCTGGTCGGTCCACGAACCACCGCCGTTGACGGAGACGTTGGCGCCACCGTCGTTGGCGTTGATCATCCGGTTCGGGTTGTCCGGCGCGATCCAGAGGTCGTGATTGTCGCCGTGCGGCGGGTTGATGTTCTGCGGAAAGGTGCGGCCGCCGTCGCGCGACTTGTGAAAGCCTACGTTCAGCGAATAGACGACGTTCGAATCCTTCGGGTCGGCATAGATGTGCGAGTAGTACCAGGCGCGCTGCATCATGCGCCGGTCGGCATTCATCTTCTCCCACGACGTGCCGCCGTCATCAGATCGGTACAAGCCGCCCGAGTCGTGCTCGACCTGCGCCCAGATCCGGCTCGGCTTCGCCGGAGAGACCGCGATGCCAATCTTGCCGGTGACGCCTTTGGGGAAACCGCGGGCCGTCTGTGACAGGTTCGTCCACGTGGCGCCACCGTCGGTCGACTTGTGCAGTCCGCTGTGGACGCCGCCTGACGACATCGACCACGGCGTCCGGTACGCCTGCCACATGGCGACGTAGATGATGTCGGGATTGGTGGGATCGAGCTGCAGGTCGATGACGCCGGTCGAATCGTTGACGTAGAGCGTCTTGTCGAAGGTGCGTCCGCCGTCGGTGGTCTTGTACAGGCCGCGGTTCGGTGACGCGCGGAACGGGTTTCCGAAGACGCCGAGGTACGCGACGTTCGAGTTACGCCAGTCGAGTTCGATGCTGGCGATGTGCTCCTCGTGGAAGCCAAGCATGGTCCAGGTGCGGCCGCCGTCGGTCGTTTTCCAGAGTCCATCGCCGTGCGCGAGGTTGCCACGGATGCAGGTCTCGCCGCCGCCGACCCAGACAACGTCCGGATTGCGCTGGTCCACCGCGATCGCGCCGATGGTGCCACCGAAGTAGCGATCGCTCATCGGCACCCAGGTGATGCCGCCGTCGGTGGTCTTGAACACGCCGCTGCCGGTGGTCCCCATCCAGTACTCGTTAGGTCTGGCAGTGGAACCGGCGACGGCCACCGACCGGCCGCCGCGAGCCGGGCCCACGTCGCGCCAGCGCAGGCCGCCGAACACGGCCGAATCGAGCGTCACGGGCGCGGTGGGGGCAGGCGGCACCGCACGGGCCTGCCGTGACGGCGTGGCCGTGCCGCCCTGGGCACCAAGTGGAGCGAAGGCCGTCGGGATGGCCAGCGCAAGGACGACGAACCGCCTCATGATCGAACTCCGTGGGAGAGGAGACCTGCAACATTACAATCGCTGGCGCGTCCCCGGTACGCCTTGCGGCGCGTGCGCGCTCAACGGAATCCAGCGTTTCGTGGAGCAAAGGCCAGAACTGGCTGGCAATCCGGGATTCAGCGGTCGGACCGCACCTTGGCGTGCTACCGCTCCTGCCATTTCCACCGAAAAGCGGAGCGCAGGACAGATATCATGCGTGCGAAGAAAATACCGGAATCGTACGTAGCTTGCATTCGGCACTCGACATTCGGCAATCTGATGGTCCTGCTCAAGTGGGGCATTCTCGGCACTTCCCGCATCGCCCGCACGCAAGTCATTCCCGCGATGCAGGCTTCGGGCACGCATCGCATTGTGGCTGTCGGGTCACGGGATCTCGCGCGCGCAACCGAGTTCGCGAGCGCGCTCAATATCCCGACGGCCTATGGGTCGTACGAGGAACTCCTCGAAGACCCTGAAGTGGAGGCGGTCTACAATCCGCTGCCGAATCACGCCCACGTCCGGTGGTCGGTAAAGGCCCTCGAGGCTGGAAAGCACGTGCTTTGCGAAAAGCCGATCGCACTCGACGCAAAGTCGGCGAAGGCGTTCGCGGAAGCCCAACGCGCCACCGGCAAGGTGGTCGCCGAAGCATTCAGGGTGCGCGCACACCCTCAATGGCTGCGCGTGCATGAACTGGTGCGCAGTGGCGAAATCGGCCGCCTCGGACTCGTCACGGGGCATTTCAGTTACTCGCTGAAGGACCCGGACAACGTTCGCAACAAGCTGGAGTATGGCGGCGGCGTGCTGCTCGACATCGGCTGTTATCCGATCATGCTTTCGCGCTGGTTGTTCGGCGAGGAACCAACCGACGTCGCGGCCATGATCGACAGGGACGCGCTGACTGGCGTTGACCGCCTGACCTCTGCTTTGCTGCGATTCCCGTCGGGGCAGGCATCGTTCACGTGCGCGGGCGCGCTGGTACCAGCGCAATCGATGCAGATCTATGGCGAGAAAGCGCGGATCCTGGTCGAAATCCCCTTCAACCCGCTACCGGACAGGCCAGCGCGCATCATCATCGACGATGGTCGAGACCTGGCAGGGAGCGGCAGGCTCATCGAGGAGTTTCCGATCGTGAACCAGTTTGCGTTGCAGGCCGATCGATTTGCCGACGCCATTCGGGGCGTCGGCGATGTTCCGGTCAGCGTCCACGACGCAGTCCGGAACATGGAAGTAATCGACGCCTTGTTCAGAAAAGGTGTCTGACCCCTTTAGTTGGGGCGCGAGATCTTCTCGAGCACGTCCACCATTTCCTTCGGTGAGGGCTCGCTCGAGCGTTTCGTGGCACGGGCCAGATCGGCCTGTGCGATGATGCCGACGCATTCGCCGGCGCCGTCGACCACGACAACGCGCCTGATCTGGCGGTCCGACATCAACTTCTCGACCTTGTCGATGTCGTCATCCGGACTGACCGTATCGGGGTTCGTCGTCATGATGTCGCCGATTGGTGTCGTCGGCGGCCGTCCGGCTCCAACACCGCGAAGGGCGATATCGCGGTCAGTCACCACGCCAACGACGGAGCGCTGATCTGCTGCCGTGACGACGGGAATCAGGCCGCAGTCGTGCTCCTCCATCAATTGTGAAACGCGCTGCAGGGTGTCACCGGGCGTAACCTGCGCCGGGTCTGGCGTCATGAGATCGCGTGCCTTCATCAGAAATCTCCGGGCTCGGCCGCACTATTCGCGGCATGGGTTTTCGCGTTTCCTTGCGAATACCCGTCGCACGGGCGCACGTGCCGATGGGTCCCGGGAATCGGGAATCGGGAATGGGGAATAGCTGACCCCGTTATCACACACAGCG
>CAMPKM010000166.1 GCA_946887155.1 uncultured Gemmatimonadota bacterium | reverse complement strand
TACCGGCGCCATTCCTCACGATCGGTCGAGCGGAATGCCACCCCCGGCGTCTCTCCGAACGCGATCTGAATTGCGTAATGGGAATGGATCGGTACCACGAGGCTGATGTCGCGCCCGATGAGCAGGCAGCCTCCGTTCCACGAAACAAAGGATCCGGTTCCGGCGATGTTGGCCAATCGTTTCCGTCATGTATGAATGAGGTCTTCAATTTATGCTCGCGCCCGCCGGCACAAGACGCGGCGACGACGGCGCTTCGCGGGTGTGCCCGTAACGACCGCTGATGTGGGCGACGACGTACCGGGCGTCCGAGCCGACCCCTCCGACAAGGGAAGAGTTGAGCCGGTACTGAAAACGCAGGCCCAGGAAGTAGAGGCCAGGCAGTGACGTGACTCCACGCACATGCTTGGGAAGGCCGGTCTCCTCGAAAACAGGCGCGTCGATCCAGCTGAAGTCGGGTCGGAAGCCAGTGCTCCAGATGATGCTTTGCACATTGACCCGGCTCCCATCGGCCAACACCGGGATTCCATCAGACACGCCGGTAACGCGACCGGCGCGAGCGACACCGCCGCGTTCGAGATCTGCTTCCGTCATGCCGATCAACGCGTCCGACGTGCTCAGGATGTTCTGGCGTAGCCGCCGTCCAAGGAACGAGTCAGCGCCAGGCTTCATGACGGTATGCCACAACCAGTCGAATACGTCGCGGCCGAGGAAACGGCGGCGCATGCTGCCAACGGAGCGGCCCGCGAGCGTGACGCGTCGCGACTTCGCCAACTCGAGCGCGATCTGCGCGCCAGAGTTTCCAGCGCCCGCCACGAGTACGTCGCCGTCCGGAAGCTGACCGGGGCGTCGATACTCGCTCGAATGAAGCTGAAGAATCGCGGGATCGATTTCGTCCGAAAATGCTGGGATGCGCGCAACGTGAAAGGGTCCCGTGGCAACGATGACGTTATCGGCCATGAACGTGCGGTCATCGGCCAAGATCTCGTACACGCCATCGACGCGCTGCACACGGCTAACCCTGACGTTGTTCCGCACCGGGAGCTCGAATGCTTGCGCATACCACTCGAGGTAGTCGGCTACCTCGTCGCGACTCGGCAAATGATAGGGATCTCCGGGGAACGGCATGCCGGGTAAGCCACTGTATCGCGCCGGCGTGAACAGCTGCAATGAATCCCAGCGCCTGCGCCAGGAGTCACCGACCCGCGGATTCGCATCGAGGATCAGGAAGTCGATGTCGCGCTGTGCGAGCCAATAGCCCGCGGCCAATCCGGCCTGGCCTGCGCCGATGATGATCAATTCGTAGCGCTCTGTGCGCCGAGTGCCGTCCGTCATGAATTCCTCGCATCGAAGGTGAATCGCGTCGGTGGTGCGCGAGGAAGATTCGGTCCGAAGTGATCATGTCACTTGAATGAAAGGGCTGACATGAGCGTCAGCGCGCATATCAGCCCATTCGTTCAAGCTGGTCCCGGCCATTCGCCGATAGCCTGCCTCCCGTCAACCAGCCACACACAACCGGGAGGAAGGACAGATGAAACGGATCGCTTACGCAGTCAGCACGGCCATCCTGATGTCAGCGTGCATGATCTTCATGCGCCCGCCAGCTGACACGTCAGCCTACGAACCGACACAGGTGAGCGAATCGCGCTTGTACCGCGCCACGTTCTCGCCGGCCGAGTCGATTCGCGTCGGTCGCCTGCACAGCTGGAACATCGAAGTCGTTACCGCGGACGGCGCGCCCGTCGACGACGCCAGGATCACCGTGGATGGGGGGATGCCCCAACACGGTCACGGATTGCCCACGAAGCCCGTAGTCTCCCAGCACCTTGGCGACGGCCGGCACGTGATCGAGGGAATGAAGTTCAACATGGGCGGCTGGTGGGTCGTGAAGCTCGAGATCAACGGCGAGAAGGGCGCGGATGTCGTGACCTTCAACCTGAAGCTGTAAGGGGATCGCGAAAATGACCCCGTCATCGAAGATCCTGCTGCTCGTGGCCGCGGTGGCCGGATCGGGCATGCTGATGAGCACCGCCACGAGTTTGACGCGCGAACGATGGACGGCCGAGGAACGGACGATGCTGGCGAGCATGGGGCTCGCCAGCCTCGAGCCCCTGGTGCCTGATCCCAGCAACCGATACGCAGATGACCCGGCGGCGGCACGGTTTGGCAGGGCGTTGTTCTTCGATAGCCTGCTCAGCGCAAACGGAAAGGTGGCGTGCGCGACGTGCCACCTTCCCGCGCGCGATTTCCAGGATGATCGTCCGCTTGGACACGGTGTGGGCGTCACGGGGCGCCGGACGATGCCGATTGCCGGGACGGCGTATTCGCCTTGGCTCTTCTGGGACGGCCGCACCGACAGTCAATGGTCCCAGGCGCTCGGCCCGCTCGAGAGTGCCGTGGAGCATGGCGGCGACCGCACGCAGTACGCGACATACATCGCGAAGTACCAGCGCGACGAGTACGAGCGCGTGTTCGGTCGCATGCCTGACGTGAGTGGACTCCCTTCACACGCCGGTCCGCACGGAACGGCTGTAGCCCGTGCAGCCTGGAGCGCATTGAAGCCTGAACAGCGCGACGCGGTCGACCAGATTTTCGTGAACGTCGGCAAGGCGATCGCCGCATTCGAGCGCGGGATCTCATTCGGGGAAACGCGATTCGACCGGTACGTCGCCGCGGAACTGGCCGGGGTGTCGCCGGCTCCGGCTGATCGGTTCAGCGATGACGAAGAAGCCGGCCTGCGGCTCTTCATCGGCAAGGCGAGCTGCATCAACTGCCACAACGGGCCGCGGCTCACCGACGATCACTTCCATAATACGGGAGTGGCGCCTTCACCCGGCGTGACCGAGGTCGACAGCGGTCGCACCACCGGTGTGCGCCAGGTCGTGAGCGGGGAATTCAACTGCATGAGCAAACACAGCGACGCCAGGCCGGAGCAGTGTGCGGAACTTCGCTTTGCGGCAACCGAGGGCCGCGAACTGGTGCGCGCCTTCAAGACACCATCGCTGCGGAACGTCGCCGATCGCGCACCGTACATGCACGCCGGACAGATCGCGTCGCTCGGCGACGTGATCCGGCACTACGACCGTGCGCCGCGAGCTCCGTTCGGGTCGTCGGAGTTGAAGAAGCTGCGACTCAGCGCGCGGGAGCGCCTGCAACTGGAAGCCTTCCTGAGAACCCTCTCGGCACCGCCTATCGTGAAATAATCGGGATCAGACCCCGGTTATTTCCAGCCGGTGGTTTTGGTCATGTCGATCACGACGTTGTAGTCCTTCAGTTCGCCGAGGAAATACGAGTTGAGGGTCTTTGTCATCGAGGCGATGCCGGAGGTCAGCAAGCCACCCATGTAGACCTGCATTCCGGCACGGGGTCCAGCCAGTTGCCAGGTCGAATTGAGCCGGAGGACCGAATCGCGGCGCGCGAGGAGTTTCCTGAGTTCGACAATGGCGGTGGTGTCGATACGAAAGGAATCACGCGGCGTCACACGGAACGAGTCTCGTCCAGCGGTGGCCGAATCGCGCGTAACCATATAGGCAATCCTCGCGGTGTCGCGACGGGCGCTGTCCACCGTTGTCTGAACGAGGGTGACGCCGGCGCTATCGCGGAATGTCTGTGTGATCGTGTTGCCGCGGCCGTCGCGAGTGATCGTGACGCCAGTGACGCCGCCAGTGGCGGGGAAGTTCGATCGCGAGAACGTCATCATCGGCATGCCACCCGTCCGCGGCACTGAACGGATGAACTGGCTCGTGCTGTCGAGGGGCAGCGCGGTCACGTTTCCATAAAAGCGATCCGACGCGCGATCCGTCCCGTTGACGTCCCGGAACAGGTACTGCTCCACATTGGAGACGTAGAACGCGGTGACGGTCATTTGCCGGTCCCGCAGCCACTGGCCGACTGAACGAATGGCGCTTGGCCCGCCGAAGTCACCGACCACGGGGACGATCAGGTTGCGAAGATGCATAACGCGAACCCTTTCGTAATTGGCGTCTGTCGCGAGGAATGCCGTCTGGACCGAATCGGCATTGGTCGCTGATTGCAGCAGTCCGTAATCGGGGTATGTCGTGCGATACACCGGCGTGCCCGGGCGGTAGCCGTAGTTCACCATCGGGCCGGCTGTGTAGAACACCTCGTAGACATGCTCGATCGACGCGACGTCGTCCTTCGACAGGTCGAATCCGTGCTTCAGCCTCAGGCGGTCCACGATCTCCGCGAGGTTCGCCCGGTAGGCCGAGTCGTTAGGCGCCGAGGTGGCTGCTGAATCGAAGAGTGTCTGGACGGCGATTGTCTCCGGGAGTTGTGCGACCGCTGGGCGCGAAAACAGGTTGGCGACGAAGTCCACGCGGCGCGGCGACATCTCGAACAGCGCTTTGTACATCAGGTGCTGCATCGCGTTCTGGCGACGGATGTCGAAAATCACCGCCATCCTGGGTGCGAGGTTGGCGATGTAGGTGAGGTTCTGCTCGGGGCCCACGCCGAGGTACACGCCGCCCGGCGTCAGCGTTTTCTGCAGCGTGGGAATGACTTCCTGGAACGAGACTTCGTTCGAGACGAAGTTCTCGGACAGGAAATGCCCGCCCGGTTCGGACATCTTCGTGAAGAACGTCCAGAACTCTGCATCGGTAAGGCTGTCCGGCGGAGCGACCCGTGTCGACGGGAACGTGGTCGTTGCCGGGCTGGAGCCGACAGCGAGGAATACGGCCAGGAGGCCGTAGGCAAATCCGGAAGCGCGGGTGAACCGCGACGGGGTGGATCGGCTCGAGGGCTGCATGGCCTTTCGGTCTGGGGGCATTCCAGCTACGGCTGTCATTTGAACCGTGGCGCGGGTCGAAGGGTTCCCCAACTATGTTTCCGGAGCAATGGGAACCGCCACTCTGCCCCTGCTGACGAACGGCACCGTCCGCGGTGCGTGTCCACACGACTGTCCGGACACGTGCGCGCTGATCACCACGGTCGAAAATGGCCGTGCGGTGCGCATTCAGGGGGATCCGGAGCACCCGGTCACGCAGGGATTCCTGTGCTCGAAGGTGAACCGGTATCTCGATCGCACCTACCACCACGACCGGCTGACGTACCCGATGCGGCGCGTGGGGCCGAAAGGACGGGGCAAGTTCGAGCGGGTGAGCTGGGATGAGGCGTTGAACGAGATTGCGGCCCGTCTCCGGGCGGTCATCGCGGAGCATGGGGCCGAATCGGTGCTGCCCTATTCGTACGCGGGGACGATGGGGTTCCTGCAGGGCGAGTCGATGGACCGGCGCTTCTTCCACACGATCGGCGCGTCGAAGCTCGACCGGACGATCTGTTCGACGGCGGGAGCGGCCGGGATGCGGATGACGGTTGGCGCCAACATCGGCGCTGACAGCGAGTCGGTCGGCGATTGCGACCTCATCCTGCTGTGGGGGACAAACACGCTGACCGCCAATCCGCACCTGTGGCCGTTCATCCTGCAGGCGAAGGAGAAGGGTGCGCCGGTGATCTGCATCGACCCGATCCGGACCCGCACCGCCCGGCAGTGCGACGAGTGGATCCCGATCCGGCCGGGCACCGACGCGGCGCTGGCGTTAGGCATCGCCCACGTGCTGTTTGCCGAGGGCCTGACCGACGAGGATTTTCTCGCCCGCCACACGTTAGGCGCGGACCAGATGCGGCAGCGCGCGGCGGAATGGACGCCGCAACGCGCGTCGGACACGACGGGCGTACCGGTGGACGTGATCCTGTCGCTGGCCCGCCGCTTTGGCCGCGCCAGGAGCGCCTTCATCCGCGTGAACTACGGACTGCAGCGGCACGCGGGTGGCGGCATGGCCGTACGGACCATCGCCTGCCTGCCGGCGATCGCGGGCCACTGGCGGCACCCCGGCGGCGGTGTGCAGTTGTCGACCAGCAAGAACTTCGTCTACAACACGGCGAAGCTGCACCGCGTGGACGCCGGCCCGGCGACCCGCACGATCAACATGATCCGGCTGGGCGACGCGCTCACGCTGCCTGACGCGGGTGTTGGAGGTCCCCCGGTAAAAGCGCTGGTGGTATACAACTCCAACCCGGGTGCGGTCGCGCCGGACCTGAATGCAGTGCGTCGCGGGCTCGGTCGCGACGATCTGTTCACCGTGGTCCTGGAACACTTCCAGACCGATACGGCGGATTGGGCCGATTACGTGCTGCCGGCGACCACGCAGCTCGAGCACTGGGATGTACACCTGGCGTACGGTCCTCACTACGCCACGCTCAACCGGCCCGCGATCGCCCCGATCGGTGAGGCGCGCCCCAACACGGAAATCTTCCGCGGACTGGCGAGGGCGATGGGACTGACGCAGGAGTGGTTCGACGACGACGACCAGACCCTCATCCGGCAGGCGCTGGACACCGATCATGAGCGCATGCGCGGTGTCACGTTCGAGCAGTTGCTCGACCAGGGCTGGGTGCGTTTGAACGTCCCGCGCCCCTACGCGCCGTTCGCGTCAGGTGCGTTCCTCACGCCGAGCGGGAAGTGCGAGTTTTACAGTGAACGGTTGGAGCAGATGGGGTTCGACCCGCTGCCGACGTACATCCCGCCGTACGAGAGCCCGGAACGCGACCCTGCGCTGGTGGCGCAGTGGCCGCTGACGCTGATTTCGTCGCCGGCGCACCAGTTCCTCAATTCCACGTTCGTGAACGTGGATCCGCTCCGTCGAAGCGTGGGCAAGCCGGAGTGCATTATCCATCCGGACGATGCGGCTGCCCGCGGAATCACGACCGGCGATGTGGTCGAGATCCGGAACGGG
>CAMPKM010000165.1 GCA_946887155.1 uncultured Gemmatimonadota bacterium | reverse complement strand
CGTTGGCAATGGCCAGTTCGCTGCCCGGCCGGCAGGCAATCCATTCGTCGGCGTGACGGTGAAGCCCGATCAGGGACTCGCCGGCCAGGCCGGTGCGGCCGGCGCGGAGGCGCTCGCCGCGCTGGCAACGGAGATGAACGCCGGTGCCGTGCGCGTCCTCTTCGTGCGCGGCGCCAATCCGGTGCACGAGCTACCGAAGTCGGCGCAGTTCGCCGATGGACTCGCGCGGGTCGGGTTGAAGGTTTCGCTCTCGAGCTATCCCGATGAGACGAGCCAGCTCTGCGACGTGATCCTTCCGGATTCGCATGGACTCGAATCCTGGGGCGACTCGGAACCGGTTCGCGGCGTCCTCGGACTGCAGCAGCCGGTGATGGATCCGGTGTTCAATACGAGAGCCGCGGCCGATGTCCTGCTGGGCATCGCGCGGTCCGACAACACGATGTCGGGTCGGTTCCCGTGGGCGACGTATCGCGACTTCATCATGTCGCGGTACACGGCGGGGCGCGCTGCGTTTACCGAGGCGGTGGCGAAGGGCATCGGCCAGGGATCGGCGATGGCGCGCACGGCCCAGGGCAGTGCCCCGTCAACGGCCGCGCCGGCGGCGATCGGCGGCCAGGGCGACTTCTTCCTGGTCGTGCATCCGTCGCCGGCGTTAGGCACCGGCGCCGGCGCCAACAAGCCGTGGCTGCAGGAGCTGCCGGACCCGGTCAGCAAGATCGCCTGGCAGTCGTGGGTGGAGATCCACCCCTCGGCGGCGGCGCGGCTCGGCATTCGCGCGGGCGACCATGTGACGGTCACCACGGCGGCCGGGTCGATCACCGCCCCGGCCTACATTTACCTTGGCATCCACCCCGAGTCGGTGGCGGTGGCGCTTGGACAGGGCCATACGGCCTATGGTCGTTATGCACAGGCCATCGGCGTCAATGCGGTCGACACCCTGGGCGGAGTCTTCGATGGCGGCGGCCGCCTGGCGTGGACCCAGGCGCGGGCCACCGTGGCTCGTGCCGCCGGCGCTTCGCGCCTGGTCACGACTGAAGGATCGGCGCGGCAGCACGGTCGCGGCATCGCCCGCGCGCTCACGGCCACGCAACTCGCCGCCGGCGAGATGGGGATCGAGCATCACGAGTTCGTCGCCGACGCCTCGCACGAGTTCCTGCCTGGCCTGCGCGCACCGGTCGCCAACGACGCCCAGGGTGATCTCGGCGATCCCAACTCGAACAACAAGGGCATGTACGCGCCGGATCACTGGAGCGGCATGGCCTCGCGGCGGTGGGCGATGACCATCGACCTCGCGCGCTGCACCGGCTGCTCGGCCTGCGTGACCGCATGTTACGCCGAGAACAACATTCCGACGGTGGGCGCCCCCTGGCAGGGACGGTCGCTGCGGCCTTTCCATACGTCCGATGGCGCCGGGTGGGATACCAACCCGGGCGCGAACATCCTCAAGGGCCGCGAGATGGCGTGGTTGCGCATCGAGCGGTACTTCGAGGGCGGTGAAGACGGCTCGACCGACTTCGAGACGCGTTTCCTGCCCATGCTCTGCCAGCATTGCGGGAACGCGCCATGTGAATCGGTCTGTCCGGTGTTCGCGACGTACCATGCACCAGACGGCCTCAACGTCCAGGTCTACAATCGTTGTGTGGGCACGCGGTACTGTTCCAACGCCTGCCCCTACAAGGTTCGCTACTTCAATTGGCACGGGTACGGCGAGACGGATCGCCGTCAGTACGCGTTCCCCGAGCCGCTCAACCTGCAGCTCAACCCCGACGTCACGGTCCGTGGCAAGGGCGTCATGGAGAAGTGCACGTTCTGTGTACAGCGCATCCGTGAGTCCGAGCACCGGGCCAGTCTCGAGAATCGATCCGTCGGGCCTGACGAGTTCACGACCGCGTGCGCGCAAGCGTGCCCGTCGCGCGCCATCGTGTTCGGTGACGCGGCCGGCGAGGGCTGGACCGTGGCGCGGCAGGTCGAGGACGTCCGCGCCTATCATGTGTTCGAGGAGCTCAACACCTACACCGCCGTGGTCTACCTGCAGAAGGTGAATCATCCGGGAGGACCGAGCTGATGGCGACACTCGCCGAGCCGGTGCGCCCGAACGTTGCGTCGGCCAACATCCAGCTGCCCGGCGTCGAGAGTTACGAGCAGGTCGACCGCGAGATCGCGGGCACGCTCAACCCGACGAAGGGCTGGTTCGCGCTGTTAGGCATCTCGATCCTGTTCCTCCTCTGGGGAGCAGGCGCGTGGATGTACCAGATCTACTGGGGACTCGGCAACACCGGGCTGAACCCGCCGGTGATGTGGGGTGTCTACGTCATCACCTTCGTGTTCTGGGTCGGTATCGGTCACGCCGGCACGCTGATTTCCGCCATTCTCTTCCTGTTCCGGGCGGGATTCCGGACCACGATCTATCGGTGCGCGGAGGCGATGACCGTCTTCGCCGTCATGACGGCCGGCCTGTTTCCGATCCTCCACCTGGGGCGGCCCTGGAAGTTTTTCTGGCTGATCCCGTACCCGAACTGGCGGCTGATCTGGCCGAATTTCAAGAGCCCGCTGGTCTGGGACGTCTTCGCCATTCTGACGTACCTGACCGTGTCGGCGACATTCCTCTACGTCGGCCTCGTCCCTGACCTCGCGGTCCTGCGCGATCGCGCGACCAATCCGGTCAAGAAGCGGATACTTGGCGTCCTGTCGCTGGGATGGCGCAACTCGGAACCCGAGTGGCGTCACTTCGCCAGGATGTACCTCTTCCTGGCCGCATTCAGTACGCCGCTGGTGCTCTCGGTTCACTCGGTCGTGTCGTTCGACTTCGCCATGGCGCTCACGCCTGGCTGGCACGCCACGATCTTCCCGCCCTACTTCGTGGCCGGCGCCATTTTCTCCGGCATCGGCATGGTGTTCACGATCATCATCCCGATCCGGAAATACTTCCGGCTCCAGCACATCGTCACCATCAACCACCTCGACGCGGCGGCCAAGCTCTGCCTCTTCACGTCGATGGTCGTCGGCTGCGCCTACCTGATCGAGTTCTGGGTCGCCTGGTACAGCGCCAACGAGTTCGAGCAGGCGTACTTCTGGAACCGCGTCTTCGGGCAGTGGTGGTGGGCCGCCTGGATCATGCTCACCTGCAACGTGGTTTTCCCGCTCTCGCTGTTTTCGCAGAAGCTGCGCCGGAATCCATCGTGGCTGTTCATCATTTCCATCCTGATCAACATCGGGATGTGGTATGAACGCTTCGTGATCATCGTGCCGTCGCTGTCGCACGAGTTCGAGCCGTGGCAGTGGGCCGGCTACCTGCCGAGCTGGGTCGACGTCTCGATCCTGTTAGGCAGCTTCGGCTGGTTCTTCATGTGGTTCCTGCTCTTCATCAAGAACCTGCCGGTCATCGCGATCGCCGAGGTGAAGGAAATCGTCCCGCCGCGCCTCCGGTCGCACAAGCCGGTCGCCGACATCGACGTCACTGGTCACCACGTGGACTTCTCACCAGAAACTCCGGGAGAACGCGAATGACCCGGGGGCTGATCGCCAACTATCGCGAACTCGATGCCCTGATCGATGGCATCGCGGCGCTGAAGGAGAAGAAGTTCGCGACGTTCACCGTGTACACGCCGACGCCGCGGCACGAAATCGACCATGCGGTGCACCCGCCGACGAGCAAGATCCGGCTGTTCACGCTGATCGGTGGTCTGTGTGGCGTGACGTTCGGCTACTGGATCGCGATCTGGACGTCGGACTACTGGGCGCTGGTCGTCGGTGGCAAGGCAATCGCGAGCTGGATCCCGTACACCATCATCGGCTTCGAGGTGATGGTCCTCATCGGCGCGCTCAGCACCGTCTACGGCATGTTCATCCTTTCCCGCATCCCGAAGATCACGCAGACGATCGGGTTCGATCCGCGCTTCACCGCGGGTGATTTCGGCATTTACGTCGAGACCACTCCCGAGCGCCTGCGGGAGGCAGAAACGGCCCTGCGCGATACCGGTGCGGTGGAGGTGACCAATGAGCGGTGACCGCGGGGCACGGGGCACCGGGCACGGGGCACAACATGCCGTGCGTGGCCCCTCATGCCCCATGCCCCATGTCCCAGGCCCCAGGTTCGGGTCGCTCTATCACGTGCTTGCCCTGTGCAGCCTCTTGGTCGCAACAACGGGTTGCGAATGGTTCACCGACTTCAAGCGGCAGCCGAACATCGTCACGTGGGAATCGTGGCGCACGGACACGTTAGGCGTTCGCGGGCAACCGCAGGGTTCCGTGCCCACGGATGGCACGGTTGCTCCAGCATGGATGGTTTCCTACGCGCCGACCATCGCCGCGATCGACTCGATGGCGGGCATCCCTAACCCGATCCCCGTCAGCGACGCCTCGCTCGCCGCCGGCCGCATGCAGTTTCAGATCAACTGCGCCGTCTGTCACGGCGACAACGCTGATGGCATGGGCACTGCGACGCGCTTCGGGTTCCCCGCGATTTCCCTGCAGAACGATATCGCGAAAGGCCGGAGCGACGGATACATCTTCGGCATGATCCGCAATGGTCGCGGCCTGATGCCGTCGTACAACCGGATCGAAGAACGCGATCGCTGGGACCTGATCAACTACCTGCGCGTGCTCCAGGGACAGGTTGCGGGAACGGTCGAGCGCGGCCCCGTCGCACTGCCGGGTGTCACGGGTGACAAGGTGCCGGGCGCGAGTATGCTCGGACCGACGCGGCCGATTCCGCATCGTCCGTCGGCGCCTGACACCGCTCGCCAGGGAGGAGACCGATAGTGGCACACCAGGACGGTCACTTTCCGCCGCGCGAGGAACTGGCGGCGCTCATCACCCGGCCGGTATCGCCCAGGTGGAAGCAGATTTCGCTGCTCCTGGCCATCCTCGGCATCGTCGTGTTCGTCGTCGGCGCCGCTACCGGCCAGGAACGCGCCTGGCAGGCCTGGCATGTCAATTGGCTGTTCTTCTCGGTCATTGCGTCCTCAGGCGTCCTGCTGTCGGCCGTGCAGCGCATAACGACGGCGCGCTGGTCGAGGGCGGTCATTCGCTTCTCCGAAGCCAGCGTGGCCTTCATGCCGGTGGCGTTCCTGATGCTGCTCGTCACGGTCATCGGCAAGGCCCACACGTTCCATTGGGTCCACGAACCGCCGGCACAACCGGAGAAGGCCTTGTGGCTCGACCCGACCTTCTGGACGATTCGTGTCGTCGGCATCTTCGGGCTCCTCACCGCGCTCAGCATCTGGTACGTCTACACGGCCGTTCGCCTCGACGTCGGCGTGGTGCCCGAGTGGGGCGCGAATTGGGCGAAAGGCCTGCGCGCCCGCATGCGCGCGGGCTTCGGCGACGAACGGCGCGAGTTGCACACCACGCATTCGATCCAGGGACGCCTGGCGGTGTTCCTGACGCTGGTCTTCGGGTTCGGCTGGGTGATCCTGTCCTGGGATCTCTCGATGTCGGTCGATTACCACTTCCAGAGCACGATGTACGGCTGGCAGTTCTTCATGGGCGGCTGGCTCTGCAACCTCATGTTCCTGGCGCTGGTGGCCCGCGCGTGGCGCAACCAGATGGGTGCGCATCACGTCGTGACCGACTCGCATTTCCACGATATCGGCAAGCTCGGTTTCGCGTTCACTGCGTTCTGGGGCTACCTCACGTTCGCGCAACTGCTCGTCATCTGGTACGGAAACTTCGCGGAAGAGACGCACTTCTTCCGCGCGCGCCTGATCGAGCCGTGGACGTCGCTGACCGTGGCCTCCGGGATGCTCGCCTTCGTGCTGCCCTTCTTCGGCTTGTTAGGCAAGTACCCGAAGATCTTCACGCCGACGATGGCGTTCTTCGCCACGTCGAGCCTCGTGGGCATCTGGCTGCACCGGTACCTCGAGATCTACCCGATCACGCACGCCGGAGCGACCGCGCTGCCGCTGGGCCTCTGGGAGATCGGGACCTTCCTCGGCTACCTCGGCGTCTGGGGCTATACGTATTTGCAGTTCATGGACGCCTTCCCGCGCATGCGCGTCTTCCTGATGACGTCGAAATACCGCGACGAAGTCCAGGTCCCATGCGACCCGAAGACGATGGAGCCGTTACCGGCCCACGAGTAGGTTGAGTTGATGGGTTGAAGAGTTGAACAGGCGGCCCTGCTCGTCAACTCTTCAACTCTTCAACGCTCTAACAGCTTCTCCAGATCCGCGTACGGCACGGCTCCCGTCACCCGTTTCGCTTCTTTCCCGTCGCGAAACACGATCGTCGTGGGGATCCCGCGGACGTTGAATCGCTGTGAAGTCGCCTGCGCCAGGTCGGTGTTGAGCTTGGCGACCAGCGCACTCCCGGTCCTCGCCGCGGCAAGTTGGTCGACCGACGGTGCCATCATCTTGCAGGGCCCGCACCAGTCGGCATAGAAGTCGACCAGTACGGGGATGTCGGTTTCGGCGATGGTGCGATCGAAGGAATCCTGCGTGAGCATCCATGGACGGTCGAGCAGGATTGGGCGCCCGCAACTTCCACATTTCGGGCGATCAGCGGCACGTGACGCGTCGATCCGGTTCCACGTATCGCAGAACTGGCATTGCAGCGTCAGGCGCCTGGGTTCATCGGGAATGGAGGTCATGCTGTTGCGGCACTGGACGATAGGCTCGTTAAGTTTAATCAGAATCCAGCCCCCCATCGAAAATCGTCAATCGAAAATCGTCAATCGAAAATCGTCAATCGAAAATCGTCAATCGAAAATCGTCAATCGTCAATCGTCAATCGTCAATCGTCAATCGTCAATCGTCAATC
>CAMPKM010000164.1 GCA_946887155.1 uncultured Gemmatimonadota bacterium | reverse complement strand
AGCTCGATCCTCATCAACGACACGATCCTCCGGACCGCGTCCTCGACCACCTTGGTGTCCGGATGCCTGACGATGACGAACCCTTCCCCTTCATAACTCGACAACGACGACGACCCGAGCTCGGGGAGCTTCACGTCGGTCACGATCTCCCGTAATTCGCGCTGGACCAGGTCCCACCCATGCACGGCGGCCACGCGTCCCTGCCCCTGGCCGCGCAGGAAGGCGGCACCCGCCGCATAACGACGCTCGGGTGGATCGAATTCACCGAAGATCATCACCCGCGCCCACGCCTGGACGATATCGAGGTCATGGGCGCGGGACATGAGGGTCGTGATCTGGGCCCCGGGGGGCCGCGCCGCCACTTCCGAGATCGCGATGCTGCCGTCCGCGCGCCGGAACCACTCCATGTGCGCGAGGCCGGTCGACATCCCCAGCACCTCCAGCGCGCGCCGGCCGGCGTTGCGGATATCGTCATACCGCGGGCTGTCCACTTCCCGCGGCAACACCAGGCACCACTGGATCCACGGGTTTTCGAGCACGTGCAGCGGCGTCGGATAGTAGTGCGTGAGCGAATGCCACACCGCCCGGCCGTCGATCGAGATCGTCTCGAACGAGTGCTCCTCGCCCTGTACGAATTCCTCGAGCAGCACCGGGTTGGACGGCGTCGGGACCTGCCCGGTCAGCGCGCGCCGGAGCTGGTCCAGGTTCTCCACCCGGTACGTCTGCTGCGCGCCGGCGCCAGCCGGTGGTTTCACCACGATCGGGAACCCCGATGCCTCCGCAAACGCGACCGCGTCATCGAGCGACGGCGCGAGCCGGTGGCGGGCGCACGGCAGGCCACTCGACCGCAGCAGGGTCTTCATCCTCGCCTTGTTGCGGAAATTGGTCGCCGCCTCCTCCGACAGGCCAGGAAGGCCTAACGCGGATCGCGCCGCCGCCAATGGCACCTGCAGTTGTTCGTAGGCGCCGAACAGTCGCTCCACGGGCCCATGCCGGAATGCCAGTTCTCGTGCGGCCCAGACGAGCTGGTCGGCATTCAGGATGTCCGCCACGCGCCAATGCGCGACTGAATCGCGCAGGTGGCGCAGGTTGTCCGCCGGGTCGTGCGTGATGACGCCAAGCCGCACGCCGTACAGCGAGGCAGCGGCCTCCACCATGCGCATGGCGTTATCGGAAAGCATCGGTGCGGCAAAGACGACGAACACGTGGGCGGCCCGGAAAGCGCTGCGTTTATTGGGTCCCCGATTCTGCGTGCTGGCGCATCAATCAGGGAGAGCAAAATGGGGTCAGACCCCTTATTTCAGATGGTCGACAGCTCCACTCGCACCTGGCGGGCCGTGACCGGCCAGCGAAGCAAATAAGCGGTTCCCTGTAGCGTACGATCGAGACCTCGTTCTGATTTCGCGACCGTTTCGATAGGAAACTCCCAAACGATCGAATCCGGAGCGGACAGACGAACCGGTCGCGACACCGAAACTTCGGTCGTGAACCAGCCATCGGCCGGCCACGACGCCGGATCCCACGCGAATTCGGCAACAACGGTATCGTCGCGAAAGATCAGGCGCTTGCTGAGCGAGCCATCTGGTGTCAGCAGTTGAATCGTGACGGCATCGGCAGTCGCACTGGCTTCGGCTTCCATCATGACCTGGGCGAACGACGCCGACGGTTCATAAACGCCATTCACATACGACTCGAATGACACTGACGCCGGCAAGATGCGCTCGATGAACAACGCGCGATCGTTCAGGTCCACCGGCGGCAGTTCACCGAGCGAAAGCGACGCCTCGATGTCATGAATGCTGGGAGCCGAGTTCCTGTCAGGCTCGGCGCCGGCTCTCTCTTCTGCGGCCGGTTGCAAGGCCGTGATATGGTATGCCTCACGCCGGCGGGTGAGTGTGTCAGCCAGGTTTTTGCCTGACGCGAACCAGCTCAACTCCTCGATCGCACCGCCCCGGGCCGGACTGACCAGGGCCGACATCATCGACGAGTGGACCCAGATTTCCTCGTTCCCGTCGCCATCGATGTCCGCCAGCTCATGCGCGATGTGTTCGCCGGCGCGAAGCGCAGCTTCGGCAACTCCGAGGTTGCGCCAGATTTCGGCGCGAAGAAACGGGAGGTACAGCCCGCCGAACACGCCGTGCCAGTAGGCATCGTTGCATTGCGCGCGCCCGATGGCCCGCCGGGGACCCGCCGGATCGCCGCGTTCCCTGCATAACGAGGACAGCGCCAGCATCTTCTTGTGCATCCGGTTCGATTCCGGATACTTCACCAGGAAGTTGCGCCAGTGGCCGCCGCGCACCAGTGCGCCATCCGCCTTCAGGCGCTCGTCGCCGAGCTCCTCTTCGAGCGAGAGGAATCGCAGCGCGGCCGGTGCCGGCAGCGACCACCCTTCCATTTCGCGGTAGCTGGCGGTCGGGAGGTAGGCGAGTCCGCCGCTGGGAACGTTTGCCAGCGCCTCGTCAAATCGCGAGAGGACGACCTCGCCGGAATCGATCACCACGCGCATGGCGGCAAAGAAACGATCGAGCCAACCATTGTCGTAAACCCACTCGCGCGTTCCCGGCCATCCGCCAAACTTCTCACCGTCGTCGGCCAGTACGGCGAGCCGCTTGCCCTGCGACCGGAGTTGCCGCAGGTACGCGACGGTGTCCTCGGGCGACTGGAACGGAATCAGGTAGCGGAGACGCTCGTCGATCGGGAACAGGGCGAGTGCCTTGCCGTCGTGTTCTGTCCAGAACGGCGCGTGAAGGCTTTCGCGTGGAAATCCGCTCGCTAGAAAATGACGGTCGTCGACCAGCGCAAAGCGCACGCCGGCGTCATGAAGGTCGGCCGCGAGGTCCGGTTCCCACACCCGTTCCGTCAGCCACAATCCGCTCGCCTCGACGCCCAGCCGGCTGATGAGGGCGTCCTGCATCCACTTCACCTGCGTCAGGCGGTCGGCGCGAGGCAGTGACGCGAGGATCGGCTCATAGAAACCGGCCAGCAGCAGCTCGACGCGGCCGTCGCGGGCCAGATCGGCGATGTCGTCCAGCAGCGACGGCTCGTGCTCGTCCAGCCAGTCGATGAGCGGCCCGGATACGTGCAGCGTGATCGGAAAGAATCCCTGCTGGCGGACATGTTCCAGGAACGGCCGGTATACGTCGCGGACGTGCTGCTCGAAGACATAGCCGAAGTTGCCCACCGGCTGGTGCAGGTGGAGCCCGAAACAGAATCGGATCGGATCGGTCATCCTGATGCTCCATCGGCCTGGGGAGAATCCTCGGCGAACCCGAGCCGATGGTGCAGCAACTGTAGCTCTGCCTGACGAGCCGGCGTGGCGGCGCTCCAGATCCGCCAGAACGCCGACTGGGCGTCGAACGGAATGCGCGCCTCGAACTGCTCGAACACGTCGACCAGGTCGAGGGCGAGGCGGAGCGCGGCCGGGTCATCCTCGAATTCGAGCCGGTCGATCGCCCGGATCAGCGCCACGCGGATCAGTCCCGCCATGGTCGCCGTACCTGACGTGAGCTGGTCGAGTTCATCCTTGCTCAGGCAGCGCGGCAGCAGGTTGCGGCGCAGCACGGCGCGGATCGCGTGCCGCGGGCGCTCGGGAAGGTCGGCCAGGCGCAGCAGGTGAACGGCACCTGCGCTGTCCACCAGTTCGACGGCCAGGTCCGTCACGGATTGCGAGATCACCCGCCAGCGGTAGTCGTATCGCCGCCCGGTTCGCTTCTCGGTGACACGGACCCAGTCGTCCTCGATCTCGACCGCTGCTGACGTCAACCGCCGTCGTTCGCCCGGTGCCGCGTGGCGGGCCGCCACGGCCGCGGCGGCGTGCCGCAGTGGCGCGGAGAAGGCCGGCCGTGCATGACGCAGGTAGACGTCGCGACCCGTGCCGACGGTGCGATCGTTGCTGGCGGCATCCGATAGCGTGTCGAGCAGTGCCGCTTCCGCGGTCGCTGCCGCCGGACCGGCGAGGACAATGGCCCGTGCTGCATAACGAAGATCCTGGCGCGGTTCGATGCCGCCGATGTCGTCGAAGAACCAGCCGCAGGACGTGAACATCCGCAGCGCGTCCCGCTCCAGTTCGAGCAGTTCGCGCGCCCGGACGCGGTCGTCCTCGGTGCGCGCCCTGGTGGCCACCGACGCCACGAAGCGTTCCAAAGAGGCGGCATCAGACGCGACGACTGACCCGTAATCGTCGCGCGCACTCCACGGATCGGGAATGAACCGGATCGCCTCACGTTCATAGATTGCGTGCAGTTCCGTGGCGAGCGCCTCGAGCCCGGTGCGGAGTGGTGCCCGCCAGGCCTGTGAAGGGAACCGGAGGCCGTCGATCCGGCAGCCGCAATCCTCCTTCCAGCGCCCGACGCCATGGGCGCAGCTCCATGACGTCGGCGCTACCAGCTCGACGTCGTCCACCGCCGGGTTCCTGGCGAGGAACGAACCGAAATTCTCGATTCGGATTCCTAACGAGCGGATTTCCTCGAGGGCCCGCGCCAGCGCCATCTCGCCGAACTTGTGGTGATGACCGTACGTCTCGCCATCCGTGGCGACCGCCACGAGGTTGTTGCGCGCCGCGACGGCGGTCACCGGTGGCGTGCGGCGGATGCGCCGTCGCGGCTCGGTGGATTGGGGCTCGGTTCCCGGCGACGGGGCCTCGAGGGCATGGACCGCGTCCGCCAGGGTGCGCCCCCACGCCAGCCCGTCGTGCAACGCACCACCGAACGCGATCGCATGCGATGAATCGCCCCGATACACGAACAGCGCAATCGACTTGCCGCCGGGCAGGCGACACAATCCTGGTCGTCCGCCGGCCGGCGCCCTGGTCACCTGGTGCGGCGCCACGATGGTGAACCGGACGCCTTCCTCGGCCAGCACCTCGAGCGTCTCGAGGTCCACCGCCGTTTCCGGCAGCCACATGCCTTCCGGCTCGCGACCATAACGACGGCGGAAATCCTCCATCCCCCAGCGGACTTCGGTGCGCTTGTCTCGCCGCGTCGCCAGCGGAAGAATCGTATGGTGGTACGGTTGTGCGATGGCATTCCCATGCCCGCCGAGCCGGCGCGCGCTGTCCGCGTCGGCGGAAAGGATCGCTTCGTACGTCGGTTTGGCCTCACGCTCCATCCACTCGAGCAGCGTGGGGCCGAAGTTGAACGAGATCGATTCGAGCGTATTCACCAGCCGCTCGATGCGCCCGTCGCTACTGGTGACCCGTGCGGCCACCACGGCGCGGTAACACTCGCGTTCGATCCGCTGGTTCCAGTCGTGGAACGGAGCGGCCGACGGCTCCGTCTCGACCTCGTCAAGAAACGGATCCTCGCGAGGCGGCTGGTAGAAGTGTCCGTGAATGACGACCGAGGACAACGGCGTTGGATGTGAGAGGGCAGACAGCTGACGGCAGACGTTCGAGGAACCTCTCAGTCTTCGTTCAGCGCTTTCTGGATCGATGGAATTATCACGCGGAACACATCGTCGCGTTGCTGCATTTCCCTGGCCAGCCTTACACCATTTTCGATGTCGCCTCCATCCAGGCTGCGTTCGAGCTCAGACAACAGCAATCGGCAGTCTTCGGCGTGGCCGTTGAACCGCCTGACCGCGTAATCCGCAACCTCACCGGTGGAGATGATGAACTGCCAGTCCGATGATTGAAGCAGGAGCATGGCACGTGCCGCCTGCGCCAGGATCTCGTGTATTCGGCCATCCGCAACCGCACGCGGCGCCAGCGTCCAGAAGCGATCCTCGATGTCCCAGATGACGGGCCAGGTCCACTCGACCAGCG
Source organism: uncultured Gemmatimonadota bacterium (assembly GCA_946887155.1). The sequence goes on along the minus strand of CAMPKM010000164.1, from coordinate 998 downwards.
GACCATTCCACATCGAGAAGTCGCCATTCGCACCCCACGACCCTTCCGCGAGGCGCAAGCCGTGCCGCGGCCCGTGCGCATCGAGATGCCCGCCGGCGGTCGTTGCCCTGAGCCCTGCGTACTGCGGAAGCTGCGCGTAGAAATCGCCGAGGAAGTCTGGGCCCTCGAACCACCAGTGTCCGAACAACTCCGTGTCGAACGGGGCCACGACGACCAGCCCGTCCTCGAGCCCTTTTGTCCCTTGCTTCGTCCCCTGGTTACCGCGCCGCGCGATTTGCGCGGTGCGCACCTCGTCGAGCAGGTGGGCAAAGTGGCCCGCGTGCCAGGTGGCTTGCTGCCGCGCCTCGTCAGGCACGTACGCTTCCTTCTCGCCAAGGTCGGTGCCGGCGGGGCTGACCCGCCACAGTTTGAGCCCGCCGGGCCAGCGGATCTTGTGGAACTCGAGATACGGGGCCGCGCCGGGATAACCGCCATGCCGGCTCCAGACCTGCGCCGACGACCGCGGATCGCGCACGAACGCAGCCACTTCGCGCGCCGCCGTCGCGTCGGTCACGCGGTAGGCCTCGTAAGGCGTCCGCGAAGCCACCGGGGCGGCGTCCGGCGACGTCAGCGACAGTCGCAACGTCTCCCCGTCGAAATACTCACCGTAGACGCCTAACGGCCGGCCGGCCCGCGCCATGTGGGAGTCGACGAAGAAGTACCGGAACCCGGCCCACGCTACGTGATGCTCGGTTCCGGGGCGCACGACCGGCGGCTGGTCGGCCGGGGCCCATGCCCCGGCGGGACGGCAGGCGCATTCGGGAACCCAGCACCCTTCGGCCGCGCGTCCGAATACCCGAAGGTGCTCGGCCGCGCCTAACGCCAACTGCAACCGGATGCTCTCCTCGTGCTTGAGCATCGGCAGGAACCCGTGAGTCGCGGCCGACGACGTGACCTCGACCCGCCCGGCATCCTGCAGGCGGCGGAACTCGCGGGGGATGTCCCGGCCGATCTCGTGA
>CAMPKM010000163.1 GCA_946887155.1 uncultured Gemmatimonadota bacterium | reverse complement strand
GGTTCAGGCAGGGCAAGTGGCGGAATATCCGGGTCGAGATAGAACCCGCAAGAACTTAGTTGAAGGCTCACCCCCGATCTCACGACCTCACGGTCTCATGATCTCACGACTCACGGTCTCACGGTCTCACGCCCTCACGAATGAAGTACCTACCCGCCCTTGCGATCCTGACCATCGGATCGTGGACATCATCCATCGCCGATCGCAAGGACATCCAGCTCGATAACAACCGCTTTTCGCCGTCGATGATCACGGCGCAAGCCGGCGATACGCTCGTCTTCACGAACGGGCGCGGCGGGCCACATAACGTGCAGTTCGCAGAGGATTCGATCTCCGACGCCGTGCACCGGCTCCTCGATGCCGCAATGCCGGACCGGCCGAAGACCGCGTGGTCACGCAACATCCAGCTGGCGGGTCCACTGCTCGTGCTCAACGGTGACACCTACAAGGTCATCGTGCCCGCGCTCCCGCCTGGCCGCTACCGCTTCTTCTGTTCACCGCATGTCGGCGGCGGGATGCGCGGCGAACTGATCGTCGTGCCGTAAGGCAAGTCCTAGTCGGCGCGAAGCGCCAGCATCGGATCGGCCTTCGCTGCCCGACGTGCCGGGAGCAGACTGGCCACGACCGTGACGGCGAGCAGCGTAATGCCCGCACCCGCATAAATGATCGGGTCGCGCGGCGACGTCTCGTACAGCATTCCCTCGAGCACACGGCTCGCCGCCAGCGCAACGCTCAGCCCGACGCCCACTCCCGCAGCGACCGGCAGCACGCCGCGAACCACCGTCAGCCGCAGCAGGTTGCCGCCGGATGCGCCTAACGCCACCCGCACGCCGAATTCGTGCTGCCGCTGCGCCACGGTGAACGCTACCACGCTGTACAACCCGATCGCCGCCACCAGCAGCGACAATGCGCCGAAGATCGTGAACATCGTCGCGCCCAGGGTCCACGACCGCGTCTGGCGGCCAAGGCGGTGCGCCAGCGGACGAACCTCCGCGTACGGCAGGTTCGGGTTCACCGACTGGATCAGTCGCCGCAACGGCTCCGCGAGCGTCGCCGGCTTGCGCGTGGTGCGCGCGATGAACGAAAAGCCGAAGAACGTCACCGAACGGTCGTACACCGCCGGATCGAGCTGGTCGAGCGGCCGGAAGATCATCGTGACTGGCGATTCGACGAGCTCCTGGCGGCGGGCATCGGTGACGATGCCGATGACCGTCGTGCATGGCATCGTGTCCGCGCCAATTCGCACGCACTGCCCGATGGGATTCAGCCCCGGCCAGAAGGTGCGCGCGGCGGTCTCGTTGATCACCGTCACCAGTTCGGTTCCGGCGCGGTCGGACTCCGTGAACAGCCTCCCCTCGAGGAGCCGGATGCCAAGAACCTTGAAGTAGTCCGGCGTCACGGCGTACTGGCTCGGGTTGTTCCGCTCCTTCGGCTGTTCACGCCCGGGCACGTGCAAGCTGGTCCCCCATCCCATGCCGAACGACAACCCGACGGACGTCGCCGCGGCCGTGATCCCCGGGATCTCCGTCGCGCGGGCGGTCGCCTGCCGGAACACTTCGCGTGCCTCGGCGTTGCTCATGCCGACGCTGGCATGTTGGACCCCGGCGGCCAGCACCCGGTCGATGTCGATGCCTAATGGCGTGTTCATCACGTTCTGCAGGCTGCGGACGAAGAGTCCCGCTCCCGCCAGCAGGATGAGCGCCATCGCCGCCTGTCCGGCGATCAGCAACGACCGCGTGAACGTGCGCGTCCCTCCGCCTTCGCGCACGCCGGCCTTCAGCGCCGACGTCAGCTCCGGTCGGCTCGCCTGAAGTGCGGGAAGCAGCGACGTAAGCATGCCGGTGCCGATCGCGGCGATCGCCGTGAACGCGAGCATCCGGCTGTCGACCGGGGACCCGCTCCACGCCGTGTCCCCGAGCAGCAGCGTGCGGATGAACCCGGACGACCACTGCGCGCACAGCAGTGCGCCGAGTCCCCCCAGCACGGACAGGACGAGTCCCTCGACCACGAGTTGCCGGACGAGTCGCCCACGGGTCACGCCGAGCGCGAGCCGGATCGCAATCTCCCGGCGCCTGCCTGACGCGCGGACGAGGAGCAGGTTGGCGACGTTGGCGCACGCGATGAGCAGTACGATGATCGAGACGCCGCCGAGGAGTTGCGACACGCGCACCTCGGCCGATCGCGCGCCCAGCCCATACGAACGGATTGATTTCCCGGGCACGATCGAGCTGAACTCCACCGACTGTGAATCCGGACTGGCGCGGAAGCGTGGGCTCGCATTCGGCGTCGCCGCTACACGCTCACGCTCCCCGGCGCGAAAGACCGCCGGGGGGTGGGCCTGCGCGCGTTCCACCGTCGCGCCCGGCCTGTGCCGCGCGATGATGGTGAGCCATTGCGAGTTCCGGGTGGTCGCCCAGTCCGTGCTTTTGGCAAATCGCAATCCACCGGCCGCGGCAATCGGAATCCAGACGTCGATGTCGCTCAATTCCACGCCGGTGAAGCCTTCTGGCGCCACGCCCACGATGGTATAGCGATCCATGCCCAGGTCGAGCGTGCTGCCGATCGCGTCGTCGCGACCATCGAACTGTCGCCGCCAGAAGTTGTACCCGATCACGGCCAGGTGCTGCGGGTTGGCCTCGCCGGCTTCGTCTTCCTGGAAGAAGCGGCCACGGTGGGGGCGGACGCCTAACAACGGAAAGTAGTCCGGGCTTACCTGTACCCCCGGTATCCGGCGCGCGCCGGCGCCACGGCCCAGCGGGTAATAGTCACGGTTCGCCAGGCCCGAGACCGTGGTCACCGCAACCTGCTCGAATTCGCTCACGCCCGCCGCCAGATCCTTGTACAGCCGGTACGGTTGCGACGACTGGACGCCTTCGTTGCCGAACCAGCGCGTGTGGACCTGGACGACGTTATCGACGTCCACGATGTGGGCCGGGGTCCGCAGCAGCAGCCGGTCGAGGATGCTGAACATGGTGACGTTCGCGCCGATGCCAAGCGAAAGCGTGAGGATGACCATCGCCGCGAATCCGGCATGCAACCGGAGTCCGCGCGATGCGTATCGAACGTCCTGCACCAGGAACTCGAACCAGTTGGCGAACGTGCGTCCTGTGGCGTTTGGCAATGGTTCCCCGGAATGGTCTGGTCCTTCGACAGAACGTACGGCGGAAGCGTTTCGCGGTCGATCTTGCCGTCCGTTCGCCCCGTCTCCCAATTAGCGGACGGCATTTGCCGGGACATCGACGTTCTCCCAATCCGGCCAGCAAGGAGTCGTCCCATGCGTGTGGTGTTCAACGCGACCATCGTTGCCCTGTCCATCGTTCCGCTTGCCCTTCCGGCGCAGCAGATAACGACCAGCGCGCTCAGTCCGCTGACCTTCCGGTACATCGGGCCCGTCGGCAATCGCCTGTCTTCCGTGTCGGGCGTGGTCGGCGATCCGCTGACCTACTATGCCGGCGCCGCGACCGGAGGCGTCTGGAAGTCCACTGACGGCGGTATCATCTGGCGGCCGGTGTTCGACGCGCAGGAATCACATGCGGCCGGCGCACTGGCGGTGTCGACGTCGGATCCGGCGATCGTGTGGGTCGGCACGGGTGAGCCGCACATCCGCTCGAACGTCTCGGTGGGTGACGGCGTCTACAAGTCGACCGACGCCGGCGAAACGTGGACGAACATGGGGCTGCGCGCGACCGGCCGCATCAGCCGCGTCGTCATCCATCCGTCGAACCCGGACATCGTCTACGTCGCGTCGTTAGGCCACGCGCACGGACCACAGCGCGAGCGTGGCATCTATCGCACGACGGATGGCGGCAAGACGTGGAACCAGGTGCTGTTCGTGAACGAGAACGTCGGCGCGTCCAGCCTGGTGATGGATCCCAACAACCCTCGCATCCTGTTCGCCGGCATGTGGGAGATCGTCGTGAACACCTGGGGCCGCGAGAGCGGCGGTCCCGGCAGCGGGATCTACATGTCCCGCGATGGTGGCGACACGTGGACCAGACTGCAGGGGAACGGGTTGCCGAGGTTGCCCGTCGGCAAGATCGACGTCTGCATGACGCCGGCGGATTCACGTCGCGTTTACGCGTTGATCGAAACCGGCGATGGCGTGCCATGGAAAGGCCAGCCGACCGAAAGCGGAGAGCTCTGGCGCTCCGACAACGGCGGCCAGACGTGGCAGCTCATGAGCCACGACCGCAACTTCGGCGGCCGCACCGGCTACTACAACCAGTGCCGCGTTTCCACCGATGATCCAGACGAAGCGTATTTTCTCGCCGCGTCGTTCATCAAGACCATCGATGGCGGACGCACGGGGCAGAACCAGAACGGCCTGCGCAGTCCCGGCGGCGACCACCACGATCTCTGGATCGACCCGGAGAACGGCAACCGGATGATCGGTGGAAACGACCAGGGGATCGGCATCACGCTGAATCGCGGCGAGACATGGCAACGCGTCCACCTCCCGATCGCGCAGATGTACCACGTCACGATGGACAACGCGATTCCCTACAACGTGATGGGCAACCGGCAGGACGGCCCGTCCACACGGGGCCCGAGCAATTCACTCTATGGCGGCGGGATCGCGCGAGGCGATTGGTTCGCGGTCGGCGGGGGCGAGAGTGGATTCGCGACGCCGGACCCTCGCGACCCTGACGTGGTCTGGTCGAGTGCATCGGGTTCCGGCGCGCGCGGCGGCATCGTCACTCGCATGGACGTGCGCAATCGGCACGTGCGAAACGTCGAAGTCTGGCCGCAAAGCACGGGCGGATGGGCAGCCGAGTCGCTCAAGTACCGCTTTCAGTGGACGTTCCCGCTCCTGTTCTCACCGCACGACGGGAACACGCTGTACGTGACGAGCCAGCACGTGCATCGCACGACCAACGGGGGCCAGAGCTGGCAAGTGATCAGCCCCGACCTCACCACCAACGACAAGTCGAAACAGAAGATTTCGGGCGGACTGACGCCCGACAACATCGGTGTCGAGTACTGCTGTGTGATCTACGCGTTCGACGAGTCGCCGTCTCAGGCGGGCGTCCTCTGGGCGGGGACCAACGACGGCAAGGTGCAGGTGAGCCGTAACGCCGGCGGAAGCTGGACGGATGTCACCGCCAACCTTCCCGGTTTTCCGAAGGATGCCACGGTTCGAATGATCGATGCGTCGAAGTGGAGCGCGGGGAAGGCCTATCTCATTGCCGAAGCGCACATGGTGGGCGATTTCAAGACGTATGCCTACAAGACGACGAACTTCGGGCAGACCTGGACGCCGATCACGAAAGGCATCCCGGTCCATCCTTTGAGCTTCGGTCGTGCCATCCACGAAGATCCCGTCAGGCAGGGACTGCTGTACCTCGGCACCGAGAACCGGATCTACATCTCGTTCGATGACGGCGAGAACTGGATGCCGTTCATCAACAACCTGCCGCCGACGCCGATGTACGACCTGAAGGTGCAAACGCACTTCAACGACCTGGTCGTGGGCACGTACGGGCGTGGCTACTGGATCATGGATGACGTGACACCGCTGCAGCAGTTGACGCCGCAGGTCGCGTCGTCAGCCTCGCACCTGTTCAAGCCGCGCGACGCGTACCGGTTCCACCAGCGCACGCAGCCGATGACCATGCCGAACGACATGACCGCCGGCGAGAACCCGGATCCGGGTGCATACATCAGCTACTGGTTAGGCAGCGTGCCGCGCGGCAACGTTACCATCCGGATAACGGATGCGTCGGGCGCCGTCGTGCGGACTCTACCCGGTACGCGGCAGCAGGGGATCAACCGCGTCGTCTGGAATCTCACCGACACGCCGTCCATTCCCATCCGCATGCGCACGACGCCGCTCTACGCGGAGTGGGTGGACCTCGGCCCCAATCGGGTTCGCACGCAGGGGAACGGCATCTCGCTGTTGCAGCCGCCGGGAACGTACACGGTGACGATGGAAGTGGATGGCCGCACGCACACGCAGCCGCTGCGGGTACTGAAGGACCCGAACTCCGAAGGCACCGAGGCGGACATCGCGGCACAGCTTGCCGCGGTGAAGGCCATGCGGGTCGACCACGACTCGGCCGCGTCGGCGATTAATCGCATCGAGTGGACGCGCCGGCAACTGCTCGACCTCGAGGCGATCCTTCGTGACCAGGGCGGGACAGGTGCCGCCGAGATCCTTCGACAGAGCGAGGCGCTCACGCAGAAGCTGATTGGCGTCGAGGAGCACCTGATTCAGTTGCGTGTGACCGGCACGGGACAGGACGGCGTGCGGTGGCCGGCGCAAGTGGCGGAACGGTTGCGCTACCTGATCGGCAACGCTGCGTCGGCCGACTTCCGCCCGACGGATCAGGCAGGCGAAGTGCACCAGGTGTTGAAGGTCCAACTGGAGGACGCGCGCAGAAATCTCCAGATGATCCTGCAAACCGACCTGCCAGCACTCAACCGGTTGCTGCAACAGCGAAACCTGCCGGGCATCATCCTCCACTGAGGACAATGGGGTCAGACTCGATTGAGAGTGGTCGCAAAAGACTTCGATCGAGTCTGGAACCCGTTTGGCAACGCCATTGCGCCTCTTTCATCTGTTGGCACTCGTCATCGGCGCCGTGCTGCCGGTCGGCATTTCGCATGCACAGCAGGACAGCAGCACCACGGAGTGGATTCGCGCAAACGCTATCAGGCTGACAACGACCGAGGCGGGCAGTGGGTTCGCCGATATGCAGCCACTGAAGCGGCTGATCGGCAACGCTCGCATTGTCTCACTCGGCGAGGCGACGCATGGCACACGCGAGTTCTTTCAACTCAAGCATCGAAT
>CAMPKM010000162.1 GCA_946887155.1 uncultured Gemmatimonadota bacterium | reverse complement strand
AGACCGGAATGCTCGCCGGCACATCGCTGAAAAAGAGGTCGCGCCCCGGCGCCGTCAGTGTGACTCGCGGAGGACGGTCGGGCATGACGACGAGGCCGATCAACTGTCGGGGGCCACGTGCGCCGGTGGAGTCACGCGGTTCCAGCGCGACGTAGCCGTCGCTGCCGGCCTCGATCGTCGCGAGCCAGGCGTCGCCGGACGACGATAACTCTCGCGTGCCGGACGTGGTCTCCACTTGCACGCCGGAACCGGTGGCGGTGACGCGGAGAGCGATGCGGCTCCCCGCCAGCGCCTCGATTCGCGAGGGATTCTCCAGCGTCCGCGGCGGCTGGCCGCTGTAGGACGGGGGCGTGACCGTGACAGAGACTCGTTCGATGACCGGCAGACCCGGTGCACTCGTCAGGCGGCCACCGTACGGACCGGCGACATGACGCGGCCACACCAGCGCGCCCGCCAGCAGCAGCACACCGAACGCCAGCGCCATACCGGCGTGGCGAGTCGGAAACTGCGCGCCCGGGTCGATCGTGTCGCTGATCGCGGCCGCGCGCCTGACGACGAGGCTCCGCACCTGGGAACTTGCGTCCTGATCCGAGGCAAGCAACTCCGCCGCGGTGATGATCAGGTTGCGGCCAACGTTCGTGCGGCGCTCGACGGCGCTCGCGATCGTTATGTCGGATCGCCACCAACCAGGCCGACCGGCATCGCCGAGACTCACGCGCGCGACGGTGGCCGCAATCAGAACCAGAGCAGGCAGCCACCACGGCGCGCCGAGGACCACGAGGATGGCAGCCGCGATCGCACCGGCCGCGAGTCCTTCCAGCGTGCGAATCAGAAGCAGGCGACGGCGTACTCGGCGGAACAGAGCCTGTAACCGACCAGCGTCAGGCAACGCGCGCACGCGCCTCCTCCTGATCGGGTAGCACCGACCGGCGCGGCGATCGTCGCCGCAGCACTTGCTCGACTCCCAGCAACGCGACCGCCAGAAGCCAGAGCCATCGCCCATCCGGAGAGGTGTCGTCTGTACCGCGTGGCGCGGAGACTGTTGGCTCGCGGTGCCAACGCTGCAGTTGCTCGTCAGGCAGAACGGCGGGTTCGAGTTCACGCAGTGGGCGCGACGGCTCGAGGTGCAACGCAACACCCGCAAGCAGCGCCGCCGATGCCAGGGAACCAGCGTCCACGCAACTGAACAGCAGGAGGCCGGACGGCGCTCCACCGGCAACGCGCGCAATCGACGCCAGCGGAATTCCAGCCTCGGTGCGGACGACAATCGTGCCTGGAAGGTCGCAACCAGGTACGGGACTCGCGGTGCGCGCGAGGTCCGCGAGCATACGGTCACGTCGCAGCGCGATCAGCAGGTCGCCCTGCCACACACTGTCCACTGGCGAGGAGCGGCTCGCCAGTTCGCGCCGGCCCTCATACTCCGGAAAAACAATCGCAACACGGTCCGTCGAGCGAAGGCCGCGATGGAACAGGGATCGGATTGCCTCCGCATGAGTCCTCACCTGCACCGCTTCGACCGCCGAGGCCAGGATCGTTGGCCACACCAGGCTGTCGGTCCCGCCAGCGCGCCAGCTCGCATACGTGCCTGACGAGTCGGCGCGGATGCTGTCATATCCGGCGGGAACCGGGAACTCGCGTGCGTCATCAGCAGGGAGGCCAATCCGCTCGAACCTGAGACCGATGCCCGCCGGGACGGTCGCCACCTGTCCATCGTGCACCGACCCCGCCTGGAAGTCGGAAACGATGACGACTTCACGACGGCCGGCGTGTGGCGCCAGCCATGACGCGGCTCCCGCCAGGCTCGATCCTGGATCGGCCGACTCGATGACGATCCCCTGTCGCGACGAGTCGAGCACTGCGCGCCCCCGGATCCGGGCCGTCTCCACCGCCCTGGCGCCACTCGTCAGGCGCTGCATGCTGGCACTGGTGTCGACCAGGACCACGCGCACCGGACGCGCGGCTTCGCGCGAACGGCTCGACGTGAGCCAGAGCGGCTGGGCAAGCGCGAGGACCGCCGCCAGCACGATGGCGCAGCGCACGACGAGGAGCAGCAGGTCACTCGGCCTGGCGCGCGTCGCCGGTGTCGGCAGTGCCTCGCCCAGCAACCGAAGGCTCGGGAACCTGACGCGGCGCGCCACCCGGCGTCCGAACAGGTGGATGAGTATGGGAACGCCTAACGCAACGACACCGAGCAGCGCCAGCGGATTGAGCCAGGTCATGCGGAATCCATCGCATCGGCGTGATGCGTCACGGGCGTCGAGCTCCGGCGCATCAGGAAGTCACGCAACGTCCTGCCTGGCGGTTCCGAGGTCAGGAACGCGCCGTAGTCGATATGATCGCGCCGGGCCCAACCCTTCGATCGCGCCAGGAACTGCTCGAAGGCGGCCCGGTACGGACCCGCCACCACGCCGGCGTCCACCAGTCGCCGCTCACCCGTCTCGAGGTCCTCGAACTCGACGTCGCCGCGATACGGAAACGATGCCTCGTCAGGCGCCATCACCTGGAGCATGGCCACATCGTGTCCGTGGCCGGCCACGCGCCGCAGTTCACGGTGCGTCTCTTCCTCGCGATCCTGGAAGTCGGAAATCACCAGGACCACCCCGCGCCGCTTCAGCAGCTCGGCGCCGCGCGTGATGCCGCGTGCCGGGGACCAGGATCCCGACGGCTGCAACCGGTCGATGGTCGCGATCAGCGATCGCAGGTGGGGGCGACCACCTTTCGCCGGCAGGTAGGTCAGTCGGTCGCCCGTCACCGCCAGCAGCCCCACGGCATCCCCCTGGCCAACCACGAGGTGCGCCAGCGCAGCCGCGATAATCGATGCATAACGCCACTTGGACACGCCCACCTCGGGGAAGGCCATCGATGCGCTGCCGTCAAGCACCAGCATCACCGACATGCTCGTGGTTTCCCGGAACTGGCGTGTGTACAACCGATCGCTGCGTGCGAGCAGCTTCCAGTCGAGGTATTTCAGGTCATCGCCCGCTCGATAGGGCCGGTGCTGCTGGAACTCCGAGCTGTAGCCATGGAAGGGACTCCGGTGAGGTCCCGCTCGCAGTCCCTCGACCACCAGCCTGGCCGCGAGCTCCAGGTCCTCGATCGCGCTGACGACATCGGGAGACAGCAGCGGAGTCATCCGCTCACGGGCGCACGGCGCCCAGCAGTCGCGCGATCACCTGGTCCGGGTCGACACGGTCTGCCTCGGCCTGGTAATTCACCAGGACCCGGTGGCGCAGCACCGGCAGCGCCACGGCCGTGACGTCTTCGAGCGACGGCGCCGGACGACCATCGAGCAAGGCCGTGGCCTTGGCGCCTAACAAGAGTGCCTGGCCGGCGCGTGGACCGGCGCCCCACCGCACCCAGTCCTTCACCGGTTGCGGCGCCGAGGGATCGTCGGGGCGGGTTGCTCTCGTCAGGCGCAACGCATAGTCGACCACGTTCGATGCCGCCGGCAGCTCACGGACCAGCATCCGGGCCGACTCGAGTTCCGCGCCCGACGCGGCCACGGTGGCCGCACGCTCGGCGCCGGTCGTGGTCTCGGCAATGATCCGCCGCTCGTCGTCAGGCGTCGGATAGCCGATGACGACATTGAACAGGAACCGGTCGAGCTGCGCCTCGGGAAGGGGGTGCGTGCCTTCCTGCTCGATCGGGTTTTCCGTCGCCAGCACGAACAGCGGCCGTTCGAGTTCATGCCGGACGCCACCCACGGTGACCTGGTATTCCTGCATGGCCTCCAGCAACGCGGCCTGCGTGCGCGGCGGCGTGCGATTGATCTCGTCGGCCAGGATGATGTTCGCGAACACCGGTCCTGGAATGAACCTGATGCTCCGCTTTCCAGTGCTCGTGTCTTCCTCGATGACCTCGGCGCCGAGGATGTCGGACGGCATGAGGTCCGGCGTGAACTGGATGCGGTTGAACCGGAGGCTCAGCGCTTCAGCGAGGGTCTTGATGAGCAGCGTCTTCGCGAGGCCCGGCACACCTCGAAGCAGGCAGTGTCCACCGGCCAGCAGACAAGTGAGCACCTCACGGACCACCGGGCGTTGCCCGATGATCACTCGTGATACTTCCCGCTCGAGGCGGGCGACGAGGTCGCCGGCCTGCTCGAATGTGAACTCTTCCGGCGCGCCCTGCACAGGCGGTGTTTGTGTTGACGTCACCCTTTGAATCTACACAGCGGATGGCCGGGTGCATGCCGTGCAATGGTTGAAGGACGCACGAACGTTCGCCCCGTTCAACGTTTCAACTATGTAACTAGTCAACGGCCTACCTGTAGTTTCCGAACTTCAGCTCCACGCCGAAGTCCTTCGAGCGCAGCAGCGCCATCGCGGCCTGCAAGTCGTCCTTTGACGGCGAACTGACGCGCACCTGGTCACCCTGGATCGCGGCCTGGACTTTTTTCAGCTTCGCATCCTTGATGGCCGCCGCGACTTTCTTCGCGGTGTCCGAATCGAGCGCCATCTTGAGGCCGACGTCCTTGCGCACCGTGTCACCGCCCGCGGGAATCGTCTCACCCACGTCGAGGTTCTTCACCGGTACGCCGCGCTTGATCAGGCGGCCCTGCAGGACATCGAACAGCGCGCGCATCCGGAAATCATCCTCGGCCACCAGCTTCAACTTGCTCTCGGCGCGAACGAACTCGATCGCGGCCTTCGAGCCCTTGAAGTCGTAGCGTTGCGCGATCTCCTTCTGCGCCTGGTTCACGGCATTGTCGACCTCCTGCAGGTCGACGCCGGTCGTTACGTCAAATGAACTGTTGGTCGCCATTGATCATGGGAGTGAGACAGGAACGTGAGGGAAGAATGACAGGTTGGGAACGCGAAACACGTTGCCTCCAATGTCGCCATTCGTTCTACACTGGAGTACCACCCCACGCCAATGACCCAGAATACCCTTCCCGATCCCATCCTGGTCGCTTTCCAGACCGCCGTCGCCGGCCGGTACTCCATCGACCGTGAGCTCGGTCGGGGTGGAATGGGCATTGTGTACCTGGCGCACGAACTGCACCTGGATCGCCTGGTCGCCATCAAGCTGCTGCCCCCGGAACGCGCATCCGACCCGGCGCTACGCGAGCGGTTCCTCCGCGAAGCCCGCCTGGCAGCAAAACTGTCCCATCCGAACATCATCCCGATCCATTCGGTCGCCGAGTCCGGTGAGTTCGTGTATTTCGTGATGGCGTACGTCGATGGCGAGACGCTGACCGACCGCGTTCGCGCGCGAGGTCCTCTGAGTGTTGCGGATGGTGTGCGCGTGCTGCGGGAAGTCACGTGGGCACTGGCACACGCGCACTCCATGGGGCTCGTGCACCGCGATGTGAAGCCGGACAACATCCTCCTCGAGAACAACTCGGGGCGGGCACTGGTCGCCGATTTCGGGATCGCCGCGGTCGTGGCCGAAACAGCCTCGCACGGGGCTGCGGGGACGCCCGAGTTCATGAGCCCCGAACAGGCGTCCGTTGGCGCGATCGATGCCCGCAGCGACATCTATTCCCTTGGGGCAACGGCGTTTTTCGCCTTCTCGGGCCGTGTGCCATTCGAGGGTCGCTCCGCGACCGAGATTCTCGCGAAACATGCCACCGAGGCACCCCCCACGCTCGCCTCGTCAGTCATAACGGTTCCGCGTCGTGTGGTCGCGCTCGTGGATCGTTGCCTCGCCAAGGAACCCGGCCTCCGGCCCGCCAGCGCCGAAGTCGTTTCCGAGCAACTCGGGTTGGCACTCGACCAGCGCCGGGAACTTCCGGTGGCGCTCCGAGCGTTCGTGAAACGCAATTCGCGCCTCGACGGCGGCGGAACGTTGATCGCCACCGCGGGGCTCGCCGCGAGCGCGGTATCCCTTGCCAACCTGTATGGGGGTGAGACCGGCTGGTTGACGCTGGCCGCCGGAGCCGCGGTCGGCCCGCTTGCCTTCATGGTCAACGCCGCGCGGCGGTTGCTCCGTCAGGGCTTCACGTATGCTGACGTCGCGCCTGCGTACGAGCGCGAACGTGAACAGGTGAGCGAAGAGCTTTCTGTCGATCGCCAGCGTACGCCGGTCCTCCTCGAGAAAACGCTCAAGGTCGTTGGTATCGCCGGCGTCACGGCGTTTGGCGCTACCGTGGCGACGCTCCTCAGCATCGGCCTGCTGAACGTGAACTTCGGACCCGGTTTCGGCCGCGACCTGATCAACCGGCTCATGTACATCGGGGTCGGTGGCGGCATGATCGGCCTCCCGGCCTCGCTCGGCTATCTCGCGCTGCTCCAACGGCGAACCGATGTCGATACCGGGTTCTGGGCGAAGATCTGGAAGGGCCCGATCGGCCGGCTGGCGTTCTCGATTGCGCGGCGATCCGGCGGCGCACGGCCGGCGGCGGCAGCGATGACGCACCGCGCGACCGAACTGTCGTTAGGCCTGGCCGCCGAACAGCTCTACGAAAGCCTGCCGAAGGAAACGCGCCTGGCGCTCGGTGACGTGCCGGCGGTCCTGAAGCGGCTGCAGGACGACGCACAGTCGCTTCGCCGGCGACTCGAGCAACTCCAGGACGCCCTCATCGAGACGCAAGCGGTCAGCGATTCACCCGACTTTACGCACCTGCGCGCCATGCGCGACGACGTTCAGGGGAAACTCGGCGAATCCGTCGGCACGCTCGAGACGCTGCGTCTTGGTTTGCTGCGACTGCACGCGGGTTCCGCAACCATCGAGGGCTTTACCACGCATCTGGGCGTGGCTGCCGAAGTGTCGAATCAGGTTTCGAGGCTGGTGTCCGCGCGCGAGGATGTGGAAGACGCCCTGCGATTCCCGAGTCCGCCTGTGGCGACACCGACGTGATGCGAGTCTCCGCGAAAGGCGAATC
>CAMPKM010000161.1 GCA_946887155.1 uncultured Gemmatimonadota bacterium | reverse complement strand
GCATCAGCTAAGACCTCCATTTAAGGTCATGCGGCATCAGAAGGGTGAGACGAGAGTCGACAAGTGATCGTCGCCGAGACTCTCACCTCTACCTCCTAACTACGCCTCAAGAAACTGTAGTGTACCGTCAGGTACCCGCCCCACTTCGACCAGCCGGTTGAAGAAATTGGTCAGACCGGCGAGGTGTGGATACGACAAGCCGTAATCCAGCCCGCTCAGGTACTCGCGGCACGTGCCAGTGTCGACGCCTGACGATTGCGCCGCGCGCTCAGCCAGTTGGTCGAGGTGCTGCAGCCCCCAGCTCCGGGATTCGATGAGCGTGGCGTGAACGGACAGCGCGCGATCGACGGACGTGCTCCGTTGTGCTACCCAGACCGCAAACACGAACGGAAGACCGGTCCACCGCTTCCACTCCGTACCAAGGTCATAGACGTACGGGTAGGCCCTGTTCCCGAGTCCCGATTCACGGTTCCCGAGAACCAGCGCGGCGTCGCCGATGACCAATCGTGCCTCATGCGGTTCATCGGGAAACCTGTCCACGTCGATCAACTCCGCATCACCAGGAGTGAAATCAGGTTTCGAATGCCAGACATTGGCAAAGAGGAGCTCGAGGAGGGCAACGCTCGTCATCGAACTCCGACTCAACATGACGCGGCAACCGCCTAACTCCGGAGCCGGAACCTTGGACAGCAACAGGACGCTACGCACCGGCCCATCGCAGGAAATGGCGAGATCCGGGAGCAGCAGGTATCGCTCCGAGGCACGCGCATACTCGATCGCCGAGACCACGCTCACGTCGAGCTGCCCGCGCGCCATCTTCGCGTTGAGCTCCGACGGGACACCCGTGACCAGTTCCGCGTCCAGCCTGACGACTCCGGCGTCGATGGCCCCGTACACCGGATAACAGTTGATGTACGGGATCCGGCCGACGCGCAACATCAGGCAGCCGATGGCTCGGCGTCGAACGTCCGGATGATCTTGTAGAAGCTGTCGCGTTCCGCCGGCGTTTTCCCAGCGTCACGAATGAGCTTGAGGATGTCGTCGAGCGTCATCGCCTGCGGCGTCGTCGCGCCCACGGCGTGGTAGATCTTCTCGCGCACGACCGTGCCTTCCATGTCGTTCACGCCGAAATGCAGCGCGGCCTGCGACAGGAACGACGACACCATGATCCAGTGCGTCTTGATGTGGTCGAAGTTGTCGAGGAAGAGTCGGCCGACCGCCAGGTTGCGCAGGTCGTCGAAGCCGGTCGTCGTGGTCCCCTCCCTGCCTAACCGCTTGCCGAGCTCGTTGTCGTCGGGGTGATAGGCCAGCGGGATGTACGCCAGGAATCCACCCGTCTCGTCCTGCAGGTCGCGGAGCATCTGGAGGTGCTCGACCCGGTCCTCGATCGTCTCGACATGCCCGTACAGCATCGTGCAGTTCGAGCGGATGCCTAACCGGTGCGCCGCGCGGTGCACGCCGATGAAATCACCCCCGCCCAGCTTCTTGTCGGCGATCTGTTCGCGGACGGCGAGGCTGAACGTTTCGGCGCCGCCGCCGGGCAGTGTGTCGAGCCCGGCCTCGCGGAGGGCGATGAGCACTTCCTCCCACGACAGTTTCTCGATTCGAGCCAGGTGGGCAATCTCGACTGCCGTGAGCGCCTTGATGTGCACGTGCGGAAACTCGCGCTTGAGGGCGCGGAACATGTCCTGGTAGTACTCGAGCCCCGCCTGCATATCGAGCCCGCCGACGATGTGGAACTCCTTCGTCAGCCCATGGCGCGCCGGTTCCGCTTCTGCCAGCACCTGGTCGAGGGAGTATCGATAGGCGCCTTCTTCCTTTGGAAGCCTCGCATAGCCGCAGAAGACGCACGTCTTCCGCAGGATGCAGACATTGGTCGGATTGATGTGCTGGTTGGCGGCAAACGTGACGACGTCGCCGTGCTTCGCGCGATTGACCGCGTCAGCTAGCGCGCCGACACCCAGGAGGTCCGGAGACCGGAACAGCGTGACGGCGTCGGCTGCCGACAGGCGTTCGCCGGCGGCGACACGGTCGGCGATGGGAAACAGCGCTTGGTCGCGGATCGCGCCCTGGCGGCTGGACACAGCGACGGCCATCGGTCAGTCCCTGAAGCGACGCACAGCCAGCGTCACGTTATGTCCGCCGAACCCGAAGCTGTTGCTGAGCGCGACATCGACCTCTCGCTCGACGGCCTTGTTAGGCACGTAATTGAGGTCGCACTCGGGGTCGGACGTCTCGTAATTGATGGTCGGCGGCAGCATGCCGTCGCGCACAGCGAGGCTGCAGATCGCGAACTCGAGGCCGCCGGCCGCGCCCAGGGTATGCCCAGTCGCCGATTTCGTCGAACTCACGTGTAACTGGTACGCCTGCTCGCCGAAGACCGCCTTGATGGCCTTCGTCTCGTTCATGTCGTTGTACGGCGTCGACGTCCCGTGGGCGTTGATGTACTGCACGTCGGCCGGACCGATGCCCGCGTCACGCAGGGCGCGGCGCATGGAACGCTGCGCCCCTTCCCCTTCGGGCGCCGGCTGCGTGATGTGATACGCGTCGCCGGTCATGCCGTAGCCGGCCAGTTCTGCGTAGATCCTCGCGCCGCGCCGGCGGGCGTGCTCCAGTTCCTCGAGGATCACGATGCCCGCACCCTCGCCCATGACGAACCCATCGCGGTTCTTGTCGAAGGGCCGCGACGCATGCATGTAGTTCTCGTTGTTCTCGGAAAGCGCCTGCATGTTGGCGAAGCCACCAATGGCCATCGGGGTGATCGCCGCCTCCGAGCCGCCGGTGATCATGACGTCGGCGTCACCGTACTGGATGGTCCGGTACGCGTCACCGATCGCGTGCGCCGAGGTCGCACAGGCCGATCCCGTGGCGTAGTTAGGCCCCTTGGCGTTGAAACGAATGGAGACGATGCCGGCCGCCATGTCCGGGATGAACATCGGAATGAAGAACGCCGATATCTTCCCGGGCCCCCGCTCGCGATACACGTCGTGCTGGGCCTCGAACACCTTCAGCCCGCCGATACCCGAACCGATGATGACACCGGTGTTCTCGGGGTCGTAACCGCCATCGCTGAGCCCCGCGTCGGCCATGGCCTGCACCGATGCCGCGAGCGCCATTTGTGTGAAGACGTCGTTCCTCTTCACTTCCTTCCGGTCCATGTACTGGAGCGGGTCGAATCCCTTCAGTTCGCAGCCGAACCTCACGGGGAAGTTCGTCGTATCGAACTGGGTGATGAGCCCGGCTCCGTTCGCGCCGTCGAGGAGCGCACGCCATGTACTCGCCACGTCGTTGCCGACTGGCGAGAGCAATCCGAGGCCCGTGACGACGACGCGGCGCTTCACTACGCGCCGACCTTTTCGTTGAGGTACTTGAGCGCGTCACCAACCGTACGAAGCTTTTCCGCGTCCTCGTCCGGGATGTCGATGTTGAACTCCTTCTCGAACTCCATGACGAGTTCGACGATGTCGAGGCTGTCCGCGCCGAGGTCTTCGATGAAGCTCGCCTCGTTGGTCAGCTTGTCGCGTTCGACGCCGAGTTCCTTCTCGATAATGTCTTTGACCTTGTCGGTATTGTCGGGCATACCTTGCCTCTGGGGTTGGGTGCGTGAACCAGAACAATTTAAGTGAAGGCTACGGACTTCGTTACATCACCAGCCCGCCATCCACGACCAGGACCTGCCCGGTGATGTAGGAGGCGTGTTCAGAGGCCAGGAAGGCCACCATGTTCGCGACGTCCTGCGAGGTGCCCAGCCGCTCCAGCGGAATCATGCCCTTCATTGCGGCCTGTGCTTCTGGCGTCATGGCCGCGGTCATGTCGGTCTCGATGTAACCCGGGGCAATCACATTCGCGAGGATGTTGCGTGAGGCAAACTCCCTGGCCACCGATTTTGTGAGACCGATGAGTCCCGCCTTGCTCGCGGCGTAATTTGCCTGTCCCTTGTTGCCGATCAGGCCAACGATCGACGAAATGTTGATGATGCGGCCCCAGCGGCGCTTCATCATGCCGCGCGTCGCGGCGCGTATGGTCGCAAACGCGCCGCGCAGGTTGGCGTCGATGACGGCATCCCAATCGTCGTCCTTCATGCGCAGCAGGATGTTGTCTCGCGTGAGGCCGGCGTTGTTGACGAGGATGTCGAGCGATCCCATGCCCTTTTCGACTTTCTCGATGAGGGAAGTCACCTGCGCGACATCCGACACGTCGCAGGCGAATCCCTGTGCCGATCCACCGAGTTCCGCGGCGACGCCATCGGCCCGCGACTGGTCGCGACCAACCACTGCGACGCTGGCACCGCACGAGGCGAGTGTCCCCGCAATGGACCGGCCAATGCCGCGAGTGCTTCCGGTGACGAGCGCGACGCGCCCGGTAAGGTCGATTTGCATCAGGACACCCTGGCGAGAAGGGATTCAACATCGTCAGGCGTACCACACGACACGCACTCCACCGACGGCGCGATCTTCTTTGCCAATCCGGTGAGCACCGAGCCGGGACCCATCTCCACGAACAATGCACCTGGATGATCAGCGGCGAGCCGTTCGACGACTTGCGTCCAGCGTACGGGCGCCGTCAGTTGCTCGAGCAGCAGGCGCTGGGCATCGGCTGCCTTGCGCACTGGTTCAGCGGAAACGTTCGCGTAAACAGGCACGGTCGGGTCACCTAACGGGGAGCCCTGCAACGCCTTCTCGAACTCGTCGCGCGCCGTTTCCATGAGCGGAGAATGAAAGGCGCCGGACACCGGCAACCGGATCGCGCGCTTCGCTCCCGCTTTCTTCGCCAGGTCCATCGCCCGCTCGACCCCAGCAACTTCGCCGGACACCACGACCTGTCCGGGCGAGTTGTAGTTCGCGGGCACCACGAGCCCGCCATCTGGTGCGGACGAGGCCTCTCGGCAGATGTCCTCGAGTGGGCGATCGGTGTCGCCGAGTATGGCGGCCATCGTACCCGGCCGCGCGAGCCCGGACTCGTACATGAGCGTGCCGCGCTGCCTGACGAGTCTGATGGCGTCGGCAACCGTTAGCGCCCCGGCCGCACAATACGCGGTGAACTCGCCCAGCGAGTGACCGGCGGCGGCACGCACGCGCGGACCAACTTTTTCACGAGTCACGGCCCACACCGCGGCTCCGTGCGCCAGAAGCGCCGGTTGCGCGTTATGCGTGAGCGTGAGCGTATCAGCAGGTCCATCGAAGCAAAGCGCCGAAAGAGATTCGCCAAGCGCCTCATCAGCCTCGCGGAAAACGTCGGCCGCGGCGGTGAACGTCGCGGCAAGATCCTTCCCCATCCCCGGCCTCTGGGATCCCTGCCCGGGGAACAGCAGAACCACATCGTTCACGGCCGATTCCGTCGATGGTCAACCGATGCCCATCCGCGCCGATTCGCAAAATCCGCGGCAACTCGTTCCTCCAGCCGTTGACCCGCCGCGCCCATCCGTTCGCAGCCGCGAAAACGTACTCTGAATCCGGAAGACTTCATTTCTCAGAACCGGACAACGAGAGATGCCCAGGTGAACCCCGCGCCGAACGCTACGAGCAGGACGGTCGAACCTTCCCTGACCCGCCCCTGCGCCATGGCTTCCTCAAGCGCCATCGGCACGGAGGCCGACGAGGTGTTGCCGTACCGGTCGACGTTCACGAACACCTTGTCCATCGGGATGCCGGCATGTTTGGCCGTCGCCTCGATGATGCGGACGTTCGCCTGGTGCGGGATCAGCACGTCGATATCGGCGCCTGTCATTTTCGCACCATCGAGCGCGCGGTCACAGGCCTCGGACATCGAGCGCACAGCATGCTTGAAGACCTCACGCCCCTCCATCTGGATGAAACGCGTCGGGTCGTCGGGGGTCGCTGGATCGAAGGGCTTGGCTGCACCGCCGGTCGGCCGATGAAGGAGCTGCGCCAGTGTGCCGTCGGAGCGAAAGAAGGTGGACAGGATACCCTTCCCGCCGCGCGACCGCCTGAGCACCGCTGCGCCCGAACCGTCGCCGAACAGCACCGCCGTCGACCGATCCTTCCAGTCGACGATCGCGCTCAGCTTTTCGGTGCCGATCACGAGCGCCGTTTCGGCGTTGCCGCTCATCATCAGTCCTTCGGCCACGATGAGACCGTAGAGCCAGCTCGAGCAGGCGGCGGCAATGTCGAACGCTGCCGCTCGTGAGGCACCTAACTCCGCCTGCAGCTCCACGGCGGTCGCGGGGAGCAGGTGGTCCGGAGACGCGGTGCCGAGGACGATCAGGTCGAGTTCGCCGGCCTGGACGCCGGCCCGTTCCATCGCCATGCGCGATGCCGCGGCCGACATCGTCCGGTTGTTCTCGTGAGGCGCGGCGATGTGCCGTTCGCGGATCCCCGTGCGCTGGACGATCCACTCATCGTTGGTGTCAAGTCCCATCGCCGCGAATTCGTCGTTGCGGAGGACACGCTCGGGCGCGCACCGGCCTACGCCGGCCAGATATGCATACGGACGCTTCACGCCGTCAAACCCTCGCCAAGGCGTTCATCAATGTGTTCATCGAGCCTGGATGTCGCGGCGCGCGCCGCAACCTTCACCGCGTTCTTCAGCGCGCGTGCCGACGACTTGCCGTGGGCAATGATGCTGATGCCGTTCACGCCCAGGAGCGGCGCGCCGCCGTAGGCAGAGTAATCGAGATGCCGGAATGCGCTGCCGATGACTTTCTCGTCGACGCCCTGTTTCTTCAGCAGGCCCGCCATCTCGATGATATCCTCATCGGAACGGGCGGCGATCTCGTCCGCATAGGTCTCGCCATAGACGGACGTCAGCCGGTCACGCACCGCCTGCGGGGCGGCGCCCCCCTCCGCGCGGGGGGCCGGCTCCTCCGGCGA